>NZ_JBLZFZ010000019.1:0-117489 GCF_050753385.1 Pantanalinema rosaneae CENA516 | reverse complement strand
AGATGTGTATAAGAGACAGCCCCCTTACCTCCCCACACCTCCACACCTCCACTTCCCCAGTCCTCTACCCACTCAACTGTCCATTCTTGGCTGATTACAGGTGCGATCGCGACGGCGTTGATTGGCATTAGTTTCATTCCCACCTCGTTTGAAGTTGGCGGTTCCGTGATACTGGAAGCCAAGCAAGGTAACCGTAGACCCTTAACTACTCCGATTGCGGGAATCGTCGATTGGATTGATCCCGCCATTCAACCCGGCACTTCAGTCAAGCCAGGACAGATTATTGCCAAACTGCGTAGCCGGGAATTAGAGCAAGCGATCGCTCAAATAGAGCAAGATATTCTAATTGTTAAACAACAGCAAGAGGAGCAACTCCGCCGCCAGGTGCAAGCTGATGCTGAGGTGCAAGCCGCAATCGCTCAAGCGGCTGCCTTAGAACAACAAATTCAGCTAGCACGTCAGATGGCTCAGTCAACCGTGCCCTCGCAGCTCCAGGAGATTCAATCCCGGATTGAGACGCAGCGCCAACTACTGACCAGTGCTGAGGCGGAACTGCAACGTTATGAGAGTCTGGTACAGGAGGGAGCAATGTCCCTAATGAAACGAGATGAAGTACAACGCAATCGCGATCGCACGGCGGGTGAACTGGCGAGTTTAGAACGCAGTTTGGCCAGTACTCAACAAAAACTCACTCAAGACGCAGAGGCACTGGAGATTCAGTCAGATAAACAATCACGCTTGATTCTGGCAGAACAACAGAAAGCTGCTAGTGAGCAACAAATGATGGCACTCCGCGATCGCCTGGGAGACTTGCAAAAGCGCCTGACCCAATTGAAACAGGATCAAAATGCCTTAACTCTTCGGGCGCCGATCGGGGGCGTGATCATCACACCCGGATTTGATTTGAAATTGGGTAAAGAACTGAAAACCGATCAGGAATTATTAGCGATCGTGAATGTCAAGGAAGGTTTAACTGGACAGGTCGAAATCGCTGAACAGGACATTGGTTATGTTGAACCCGGTAAACCTGTACGGTTTCGCCTCTCTCGCGATAAACTTCGCACCTTCGATGCCACGGTAGAACGACTCATTCCAAATGTGCAAACCCATCAAACTGAGCAAAAACGTACACTTTCCGTCCTGCTCAGTGTCAAAAACCCTGACGGGCAACTGCAAAACGGCTCCTCTGGATTTGCCTACGTTTACTCCGAACAAATTCCCCTTTACGAACGAGTCCGCCGCGAAATCGTTCGCCTCTTCTCCTTTGAACGGCTATAAATTGTCATGAAAGAATTGTTTGATTACCAGGGATTCCCCACCATCGTAAAGGCAGACCAATGATAAGGATGCTGGAATGAGCTTTTGATCATCTCCTTCTGTGCTTCTGCAAGGGCATCTGCTTTAATGGGAGCAGTCCTTAACTGTGTGTAAAAGCTTTTCATCAACTCCATTGTGCTGTTATCTTCTACAAACCATAAGCTACCAATAATTGACTTCACTCCAATGCGTGAGGCTGCTCCCGCAAAGCCTAGTTCGGAGACACGATCGCCATAGGCAGTTCGACAGGCACTGAGCACCAACAATTCCAATGGCGGTTTACTCCAATCCAGACGACGAATATCACTTGGATCAATTTTTTGATTCCAAAGTTGAATCATGCCGTATCGATATTGCTCATTAAACTGACCATGCGTTGCCAGATGAGCAATCCCATAGGGCGAGATCTGGCGCGGAATCGCGAGATTATTGAATGTAAAATCCTGACGCAGAAATAATCGTCCACTCCATAAACTGGGGATGATGGCTTGAACCTCCTTTTCAGCAAATGGTAGTGGTAATTGATTTTGGTCTGGTTTAAAGCTTTCTGTACCCATTGCCAAAATATAGGTGAATTTAATTTCCACTTTGCGTGTGTCCACCAGACTGAGACTAGGCATTAATCCAGAGCTATACGTTTCTGCGAGAAATTTCTGATTGTCATCGACTAAGGCGGCGAGTGGCAGCAACCGGAGTTGGGCAGGCATCAGAAAGGATAAGTTCTGAATTTCCCGTTCTTGTAAGGCAACTTGAAGTGGTTTAACTAACCATTGATACAGTTGATTACCAAGCTGTTGAT
The DNA here is from genome assembly GCF_050753385.1 of Pantanalinema rosaneae CENA516. Classification (NCBI taxonomy): domain Bacteria; kingdom Bacillati; phylum Cyanobacteriota; class Cyanophyceae; order Leptolyngbyales; family Leptolyngbyaceae; genus Pantanalinema; species Pantanalinema rosaneae. The sequence goes on along the minus strand of NZ_JBLZFZ010000019.1, from coordinate 115,373 downwards.
AGTCTTCCAGCAAACTAGTTTTTTCCTGGACAAATTTACGAAACTGTTCGGCACCGATTAAAATTTGATGTCGAGGCACTTGAGCTAATGGCACGTAAACCGGTTTACCTTTACTGGTCACTAAAGTCAGCGCCAAGCGATCGCAGGGTGATGGCTCATATTCCACCACATTCTTACTCCATCCCTCTGGATCATCTGGAAGTTTAACCGGTCTACATTCACAAGGCTTTGTTTTGCCCGGATTGTCGGGATCGGGAGTTTGCTCACCAGGTTCACAATCTGTCGGCGTACTGGAAGGGACGGATACGAACCCAACATAAATCAAGGCTGGTTTAATTCCTGTGCCATCCTCAACCTGCTGGAGGGTATCCTGCATCTTCTCTAACGTTAGTACAGGAGTTTCACCTCGCCGACCATCAAAGTCTTCAAACTCGCGAGTATACAGTTCTTCTAAAGGAAACAGAGTACCGCGATCGTTGAGTTCCAGCGCTTTTGTCGGTATTGCTTCAGGAACAAATGTGGAGCGGGGAGTGGTGATCAGGCGAATATTGCCACGGGTATACGGTCCCGGATAGAATTCACCCAGATTAAGCGTAAAGGCTCCAGTAGTAATCACCCCTGCTGTCCCGTTAGTGAACGGTTGATCCAGTAGATTGCTAATATTAAAGTTGACGAATCGGGCACCACCATCATGACGAATCGTGACACTGCCGCTGCCTGTGCCGCCAATCGTAGAAATGCTAGCGTTTGAGCCATTGAGCGCAGTAAAGGTTCCCGATGCCACGAAGAACCGTCCAGTTGTGATATCGACGGAGCCACCTCGTCCGTTCGGAGCTTGAGTATTAATCCAAACGACTTCGACATTTCCGGGGGGGTCGAGAATAACGTCACCGCCATTGCCGTTGGTCGCACTGGTGTTAATTTGTCCAGTTTTAATTTCAGTCGCTGCTTGCACTAAAACAGTATTGCCACTACTTCCAGATGTAGTTAAATCGGTAGCAAAAACGGCACCATTATTACTTCTGAGTTCAATTTCGCCACTGGTGGCAACGGTTGAGGTGGTGGTTAATGGAGCATTGACGGTCAACGTCTCAGTGCTAGTGAGGTAGATGCCACCGCCATTAGCGATCGTTGAGGTGCTGATTAAGGGCGCATCCACAGTGAGTCTGTTACCAACTAAGGTAATGTTGCCGCCTTTGCGAATGGTAGAACTACTATCTAACGGGGTTGCGATCGTCAATGCTCCGGGGCTGGTAATAGTGATGTCACCTCCATCAGTATTCAGCGTCATAGTGGAGGGTAGGGTGAAATTTGTAGACAAAGGAATGGTAATATTCCCACCCCCTGTGTTGATCGTTGAACCAGATGATAATCCTGCCAAAGTCAACAATGGTTGTGAACTAATAATACTGGCTCCATTTGTCAGCACATTGCTTGGTAACTGAACTGCACCAGGTGTATTTAAGATTAACGCACCTGAACTGTTACCTGTTTCGGATCCCAACGTTACTTGACCGTTAAGCGTAATATTACTCCCAGTCAGTGTGATCGCTCCACCTGCACTACTAGTAGAAACTGAGGAGATTGAATCTGCTGCGATAAAACTATTGCTCGTTATTATAATATCCGCACCATTACCCGTGCTTGAACTACTATTTAATTGCCCAGTTGAGATCTGATTTGGGGCTGAAATTGTGATAGTGCCTCCACCGGTAACGCCTGATGAGTTTATTCCTGCTGTAGTGATGCTTCCGTTAATACTGGCAAGGGTAACATTCCCCCCCTTTGTTAAATCAGATGAAGAGTTTAGGATGTTAGAAATCTCTAGGTTTCTATCACTAAAAATTGTAATATCAGCACCATTAGTATTAACTGCACCCGAAAGTGCTACTGATTCACTCGCATTTATGTTTAATGGCTTACCTGGCTTTCTAGATACAGAAGAAATCATACTAATTGAATCATTGACCCTAACATTAGGTGCAACTAGTGTCACACCTCCAGCAGCATTAAAGTTGGAGTCAGTAGTAATTTGATTAATATTAATTTGAGATGCAGCTTGTACAGATATATCACCTCCTTCACTTTGATTACCTGAAGGTGATGCAAGATTTTGAACATTTACAGAGCCTGTTTTACTAATAAGAGCTATCGTTGCATTTGAACCACCTAATATAGTTCCAGGAATCTCAATATCTGTATTCGCAGTAATCCTAATGTCTCCTGCATTTCCAGTGCCACCCGGTGCAGTATTGATAATAAAAAAGGATGGATTCGTACTGTTAAATATAACCTTTCCAGAGTTGCTATTGATTGTTACATTCCCACTATTTCCTGGAGCAAGAAATCCAGGTGTTCCTCCTGCAAAGCTTTGGATACAGAAACTAGAATCTGTACAGTTAATGCTGATATCCTTATTAGCTAAAAGAGTAATATCCGCACTTGTCAAGCCTCCCCAGGAAGCTAGATTACCTGTTACGGTTATTCCTTCACCTGCTGATAAAGAAATAGCACCACCTCCGGAATTTCCCGGATTGATTGGGTCTATAACAGAAATTGACCGGATTGCTCCTGTTGTAATCTGACCTCCAGCTCGAAGTGTAATCGGGCTAGCTGGTCCATTAAATTGATCTGCGTTTAAGTCACCAACTTGAAGATTCCCACCAACCGTAATTTCGATCGGACCACCAGGCGGTGCCCCAATCAGGTCAGGATTAATTGAACCAGCTATTAGATCTCCAGTGGCCGACAAAATAACACTTCCTGTGCCTCCAAATACCGGTATCGTTGGTCTTGCATTAATCGTCCCAACCTGAATGCTTCCAGGAGGTAATCCTGAATTGATTGGAATAAAATTTGTTCCATCTGTTGGAACTGCCAGTTGAGGAATATTAACGGGGTTTGATAGTGTTGTTAACCCTGCTCTTAAAATTAGGGATCGACCACTAGAAAGGGTCACTATATCAGGATCAAGCCCAACTAATGTGATGTCGGGAGCAGTAATTGTAATATTGCCCCCAACAATACTTCCGGTGGCTTCAACTTTTAGTGATGCTCCAATATAGTTACCAAATTGAACATCTCCATTAGCGCTAATAATAGGATCGTATAAACTAACAAGATTACCTGGTTTCCCTGATAAGGCTAGAATAGAGAATTGTCTGCCACTAGCAAAATGTGTATCACCGGAAATATTGCCATTACTAACTAAACTGAGATTTCCATTAGCTTGAAAAGGAGTTTCTTGCTGTAGATAGTTTAATGCCAGAATATCAATTCCCTGATTGCCTTGAATATATAAATTACCGCCTGAATGTGCAGTGAATGGAGTTGTTACGCTATCACGGATTAAAACAGTATCCTTAGCTAAAAGGTTCAAATCCCCTGTGGTATTTAGCCGGCTCTCTACTAAAGATAAATTGTGTGCTGCTGATAGCGTTGCCGTACTAGCCAGGATATTCTGAGCAATCACATCACCCGCATTAATTGGGATGTGTGAGCTAGTCAGTTCTATCTGTCCAGCATGATTGATTGTTAAGCCACTGGCATTATTTAAGTTGCCACCTGTGAGGAGTTGGGGTAGATCAATGGGTGATGGGGCAATGGGAAATGCGGTTGTTGAGGCAATGGGGGCAAATTCGAGGTTGAGCAAACGTCCGGTTTGACGGATACGGAGAAGATTTTCGCCAGGAACAGCCACGATCGCAATTTGCCCGTCCGGTGCAGTCAGTGTTCCGGTACTAATGACAGTACCACCTAATAAAGATAATGTTTGACCGGAACTAACGGCTAAATCACCGGCATTAATAATCGCACCAGGCTGAGGTGTACTAAAAGCAAAGCTACTCGGAATACCAACGAGATTAGCATAGTCGTTGGAGCCAACGGCATGAAACCATTGATTACCGAACCCGATTCCATTAGCGGTTGTAGCGTAGAATGAGGCAGGGACATTGAGGCTAGCTGTTGACCCAAACACAATTCCCGCCGGATTCATCAGGAATAAATTGGCATTGCCTCCAGATATCTGAATCCTGCCATTGATGATGGATGCTTCACCGCCAATGACTCGACCCAGAATATTTTGCAGATTGGGATGAGAAAGAAAGTTGGCAACCTGGCTTTCACTCAATCCAAATCTTTCAAAACTATGGAAAAGATTTGCCCCATCCCGCGAAAGTTGCCCTCCCGTAATGTTGATTTGATTCCCCAGGGGTGTTGTAATGGTGCCTGTGCCATCAGGGGCGGTCGTAATGGATTGAGCGATCGCCAGTTGATGCAGACTTCCTGCAAGCCACAGAAAAAGCACGATCGGGAGCAGATTGCTCTGGTGCTTACCCATAATTAGATCCTGAACGAAAAATCCAGGAAAATTGTAGCAAGCTCAAGGCATTGCAGAGAGCAGGTTTTTGTATAGTCTTCTATATTTTTGTGGGAACTCCTAAAGTTTAGGACAGCTTTGTAACAAACTCGTTTTTGGTTGTTGGGCAACAATTCCTAAATTGACAGATTGCATTAAATCGACAAACCAACGTTGTGCTTGATTGCGATCGCTGTGACAAAGTTCTCCAGCTATAGTGGTTAACGTTTCATGCCACAGCCCAGCTTGAGCATAGGCTTGAACCTTTTGTTGTGCAGTTTTTGCTGGTTGCAATGGATTAGATGCCTGGTCTGAATCAACTCGCTCTATCCATCCACTTACACTATCATTTGCAGAGGGATCACTAGGGACACATTGAACGGAAAGTACCCATTGATATCTCTGGTTGGATGCTAAAGGCGTGTCTTGAAGCGGCACTGATAATAAACCGGGCTGAGAAGCAATTTGCACACTTTGGCGGCTAACTCTTCTCAAACTTCCATTGACTTGTTGACGGATTTCAAAATTAGCGGTCAGATTACCATTGGGTTGGTAAGGGGTGTAAAACCAAAACGTCGGTAGCGCGGCGCTAGTTAAGCTTAGAACCTGATCTGAATTCGGTTGTGATTCACGAATAGTTTTAGATAAATGGGGAGCCAGGGCAATTAGTGGTGTATCAGTTTTACCACAGAGATTATCTCCAGGGTTACGAGTGCCTCGCCCAAGTATATTTCCAGGTACGGAGCCATCTGCTTGGGGGAGTTGTTTGAATACTAAGCTATTGCCGGAAGTTGGAGTAGTGGCATAACTAGACTGGCTAACGAATGTCATTAGTGCTGGAAGAAGCATCAAAATTGAACGAATCTGCATGGATTTGAACCTATGATATTTTATGCGAAGGATCAGATTGGCGCAGCGATCGAGATCCGAGTTTGGGGCGACATTGATAGATAGCCACACCTAAACTGGAACCACCTAACGAAATAAGCGTTGGAACTAAAGGAATCCAGCCTGCCCATTGAATCGCCATTAAACAACAGAGATACACCAAAATTGCGGCAACGCTGGTTAAGCTAGCGATCGTCGCAGTCCGGTTGATTTGTCCGATCGTGCCATAACGAGCAATCATCCCACCTAAGATGCCCCAAAATAGTAGCCAAACTCCATCCAGCCAGGTTGGTAACCACCAGATCAAAGGACGTTGATCCAGGGCGGCGGCCAAAATTTGGCTAGTTGCTTGAGCCTGAATATAAACTCCGGGAGTGCCGTCTTGAGAGGACTCCCAGGGACGGTAAGGGGTTAACCAAAAATCAGTATCAATTCGTCCTACGAGAATGATTTTGTCTTTGATTTTTGCAGGATCTACTTTCTCTTCTAAAATTGCTTTAAGGCTAACAGTTTCAGCAATATCGGTTAGTTTCTCGTAGGGACGATAGTTAATTAAAACTTGGTCAAATTCCTGATCCACCCATTGATTGTTCTGGTATCCACCTGTGTGTTTACCCAATCGCTTAAAAATAGTTTGGTTTAGCTTTAAAAATCCTTCAGATGTTTTTGTGGGATGGATTCCTTGTACTCCTAAAAAATGTAGGGCAAGCTGAAGTCCAAATGATTTAGATGCTTGACAAGGAGATGAAGAAAGTTGTCCTGATAATAGATGTAATCGAGTCACTTTGTCTTTATCTTGGGGAACATCATTGAACCCAATTCGGTTGAGTGCAATTTCTGGCGGTGCTGCCACGCTTCCTTCATAGCGCCCTTGAAACTGGCAAATGCCAACGATCGCGGGTTGTGTATGACTAGCTAACCGCTGTTTTAAAGCTGGATAGCCGGAAGTAACGGGTTGATCCCGCAAAATGTCAAAGCCAATGACTCTAGGGTGATATTTCTCTAAGGCAGTCAGTAGCTTTTGCAGAGTGTCGTCTGACAATGAACCTTTCCCGGCTTCACGATGGCGTAGTTGTTCATTCACATCAGATGCAGTCACCCCAATCACCAGTAACCGAGGATCAGCCCCTTCAATCGATCGCTGCTGCATCAAGTGATCAAACGCTTTTAACTCTAGCGGCTCCAGGCTACCTTGTAACCGAATTCCCAAAACGGCACAGGTCACTGTCATGCTAATCATCAAGACGGTTTTGAGCTTAGGTGATCGCTGCGACCGAGTGGGTTGCAGTAGAATCGGCTGTGTTGGTGGGTCAGTCGCAACCGGAGGTGATGGAATGAGCGATCGCCAGCTTAAGGAGGGACTAACTGGGCTTTGATACACCAGTGGTAGCCAACTGGCACAGGGATATTTGTCATCCAGGGCGGCATGGAGTTTTTCGCGGGCATCACGGACAGCAAGATGGAGGGATCGCCCGGAGTGAGCAAAGCTTTCTAAGAAATAGTGGAGGAATTTTTGAGCCGCTTCATCAGGAATTGGTTCGCGCATGACAAGCGCGGCTGGTAATTGTAAATCCGCCAAACGATGAGCCAGTCCCAGACCATCGCAGGAGTTGAAGATGGCGAGTTGCAGACCATTGGCGATCGCTCGTTGCAAAGCATAGCACAGGTCATCGATCGTCAGATAAATATCTGGGTTTAGATAGAACCGACCCTCATTGAATTGGCTGGAACTATGTCCAGCAAAAAACAGGATATCCCAGGACTGTTGCCATAAATCATGACATAGCTGTTCCCGTTGCACCTGAGTGGGCATGTAAATTTCAGCATCGGGCACTAACTCAGTTAGTACCGTTAAGTCAGTTTGAATATCAATATTGGTACTGTCACCCAGTAATACTAAAATTCTGACTTGCGACTTAGAACGCTGTGGCTGAATCTCTGGCTTAGCAAATGTGGCTAGACTAAAAGTGACATCAACATTGGGATGGTCGTGCAATAAATCCCATAAATGCCAGGGCAACTGCCATAGTTCCAATTGCTCGGTCTGGATCAGCAGCCGAACCTCCTCCCCTTGAGAAATTACCTTTAACAGTTGGTCACGGATCGGTTGAAATGGGCCACTACCATTGAGCCATTGATTCATCTCCTGCACCCAGTCTTTTGCAATAGCCACTAGGCTAAAGCGTTGACGAGTTACTTGGATTTTGGGAGCTTTGAGTTGGCGAAAACCACCCTGTACCCCACGACTGCGGTAGCTAAATTGCCAGGTTTGCCATAGTTCGAGCAGTGCCGTGGCAGCGGGTAAATTACCATCAAGTTCCAGGGTGGCAGCTTCTCCCTCATTGCCCAGACGCAGGGTGACGGGAAAGCCACTGTCAAAACTGCCCTGCCCGAATTTTAGGACTGCTAACTTACCCATAAGTTGACCATAACACCCTGATTCTGCCCAACTAAATCACCAATGCTGCACATCAGATCTCAAATGCTTCTCTGAATGTTGCCTCGTTGAGTTGCAAACTGATACTAAAGCGATCACCTGGAGTGCCGTGGAAAACCAGTTGCACCCAATCGTCGTCACCCAATGTTTGCTCCTCTAAAAAAGGATGCCCAAATTCATCCAAAACGCTCAACTGCAAGTGGGCTGGCAGTGGTTGGTTAACACCGGGATAGAGGCGTAGATGGACTTCGGTGTCACCGTCTACATCAGGGGTCAGCGTTACGACCAGTAAGACCCGCTGTTGCTCCAACTGCATCCCCAATTCCAGCACTCTAGCCCGCTGCACCCCCGCCTGACCATGATTGGGCTGGATCTTCCCCAACGTGACGGCAGCCTGACGACGTAATTCATCATCCTGAGTTGTGCTGATCACTTCAACCAACAGTGCGATCGTGTTAGCATCTCCTTCCGCAATGCAACCGAGTAATCCCAGAATTTGTAAGCGAGTCCAGCGATCTCGGTTGGTATGAAACAACTCAATCAATGCTGGAATGGTATTAGGTAACGTTGTAATCGTAGAACGATAGGCTAACGCTGGAGTTGGCTGTCCTAATAGTCCTGAGGCCTCCTCCACTAGCTGTTCTACTGTTTTCCAGGTATTCGTTGTTACCTGTTGAAACCATAGTTGTAAATTGACCCGTTGCTTGCTCTCTTCTAGATATTCCAGCAAGGTCGAAAGAGGTTCTAAGTCCTGCAACAAAATTGTTTCACTATGCCAACGTTGCACAAAGCCTAGGAGGGTTGCCTGTCGCAGATCAGCATCCAGTTCTACAGCAACACATCCGATGCGATCGATCCTCGTAGGCATAACCAGGGAAATTACTGTTGCACCCGGCAAGATCGGACGACATTCCAGTCTACCCACTCCCTGAATCATCAAATCTGCTGCATCGCTCAGACCAATTTGCAATGTATCCTGGCTGGTGCTAGCCGCTAAATCCGTGTTAACGCCCAAGCATTCCAGATATTGATGGACGGCATAGACGGCAAGTGTATTAAGATACACCTGCTTTCCCTTACGGGAACTGAGTTGTTGACGCCGCAACTGCTCGGCCTGCTGATGAGCATCAATGCTCAGAGGCATGGAAAACGGAAGTAAGGGTGCGGAACACATAAGGATCATCCTTAGGATATGGGAATGAACAACTATGGGGGCATGGTCGAAATTAATTCAGACAATAGGCTCGAATGATAGGAGTAAATTGCTTCAATCGGCGCTGGTAGAAGCTGACTAGGGAAGTGTAGGGCACTTGCAGTTGATCAGCGATTTCTTTGAACGAGTAGCCTTCAACATGGTGGAGCAGGGCAATTTGTTGAAAATTGACCGATGGGTAGCTGGGTATACAGGCCTGCTTAAAGCGATCGCCCTCATCCTCACTCAAACATTGTTGAATCAGTTCGGATGGCAGTGGCTTTTCTCTGGGAACGGGAATTTCTTCAATCTCACTTTTAGTTGTATCCTCATCTAAATCTGCTAAAGACAGACGTTGAAAGTTTTGCTCGCGATTGGTAAAGCGTTGAATGGCCTCTCGGATAAAGCGCCGTTCCAACAGCATATTCATCCAACCAACAACCGAGGCTTTTTGGGCATCATAAGCACCAATATTGCGGAGTGTATACTCTAGTAATTGCAAGATAGCCTCATCATAAATATCTTCATAGGTTCCAGGAATCTTGTCCTTGGGGGGGCGATATAGTCGTCCTGAGCCATACACTTCATGCCATAACTGCATCAGCAGAGTTTGACCTCTAGCTGTACCAAAGTGCTGTTGAGCCTCCTTAGCTAAGTGTTTCAATCGCTGATCAAAATCCTCCATACCAAACTCCGGGGGAAAAGGTTGATGCCCACGCTAATCATTACCATCCCTGGCTTTCCTGAAATGATTTCGCATTCCAGCCAGTGCTACTATTCATGATTGTGCCCTTGTTCCCTCATCAGAGATTCAGATGTTGGGTCAGGATCAGCAGTTTTTATGAAAGCTGATATGTAAAGGAGTGCACTGACAAGTAAAACGATTTCCATAACTTCGTTATTTGCTTAGCTAACTTGAATAGCTGCTCCTGAAGTGGCAGCTATTGTTTTCTCGGGAAACACCAGGAGGATTTTACGCATTGGTTCGTATTGGGTGTATGCGGTATTGGGGAAAGTCTGATCAAGATCACGAGATTGGCAAGGGTATACCTAATGGTTGGGGGAGTAGAGAGTGAGTAGTCTGCAAACAAGAAGTTGGTGGTATTTTAGGCTCGTGTATCTGGTTAAACAGCTAAACTAAATTCATGACGGTTAATCAATAGTCCAATGATGACTGAGGTAGTCCCTCAGAATTATCCAACCGATTGGGTTCACCTCATCAGGGGATGAAGTGTGACTAAATTGCTGTAACTAGAATAGAGTTGTCAGCATTGGCTCTACCTTGACGATCGCTCCGTTATGCCATTGGATAGGGATGGCTTTATACCTCCTGAGCAGGGATCGGAAGGTTGTCAAACAAGGATATTAAATGCCAAGCGCGGATCGGGTAAAAAAGGAAATCCATGCTGTTCTCAAGGTGATCCAGTCCACCTCGTTTGAAGACTGTTTACCCCTAGAAAGAGGGTATAAAAATTTAACGTTTCAGGCTGGTATCTATGCCCTTAAATCAGTTGATGGTGAGGTTTTATATATCGGCAAGGCATCTGCATTCCGCACCCGGTTTCAGAATGGGCATCAAACCTTGAACCAATTGTTCTTAGATGGATTTGACCCCAAATCGATTCGGGTCGTCACAGTATCAACAACGGCTCGGTACGTGGACTATTTGCTAACGATCGAGAAGGGGCTGATTTTTGCTTTGCAGCCAAGGTATAACAGATATATCCCCGTCAGTGAGGTCGCAGCAATGCAACAACTCCAAACCCCCACTAGTGGACACTTGACAGAAGTGTTGAAGTACCTACCTGGTGCTGTTGTTGAGGCATTAGAGGATCATGCAGATGCCTATGGGCTCACCGATGTTCAGGTTTTGGAACTGGCGATCGCGCAATTTTTGGATTTGAACGCAGTGAGTTTTGGGGAAATCGAGAAATTTAAGGGGGTTGGCGCTTTGAAGGAAGAAAACGCCATCCTAAAAGCCAAGCTGAAGTCACTGGGTGAACCGAGCGCAGACGCTTAATCTCAACCGCTCAACCTTAACGACCTGATTTAAAGGCAGGCTTGTAAAGCCTGATTTTTTGTAGAACCACGAAATATCAGGGTGAAAATGAAGGGTTTACCAAGCTTAGGAGTAGAATAGCGGCTGAAATGTAGCGATCGGAGAATATCGTTGTGAAGGGAATCCGGCAAGGATTAGTTGCAGCCGTGTTACCTGCATTGACTTTTCTAGTTGCAGCTTCTGCCCTGGCTGAACCCAAACTAACCACGGTTCCCGATGGGCTAACAGTTTCAGGCACCCGTGGGTTCGATGAAGTCCGAACGGTAATCCTGAAACCTTCAGCAACAACCCAAAATTGGAAACTGACATCAGTAGATCTGCCCCGTAAGGATGGGGTTGCCATTTTCCCGGCAGCCTTGGTTCAACCTGATCCGACACAGGGAGCACAAATTCCAGCCAGCGATTTAGTTTCAATCCCTGTCCGCTTTCAACTCAGTCATGCACCAGCTAGCGGACAATTTAGTGGCGTATTGCTGGTACGCTACGACGGTGGAGACACGACAGTTCCTGTGACGTTGACTGTAAAAGACCCACCCTGGATCCCCATTTTATTAATTGTTTTAGGCGTTGTTGTCGGGTTAGCACTCTCTACTTACCAGGCAGAAGGGCTCGATCGCGACGAAATCACTGTCCAGATCGAACGGTTACGGGTGCAGATGCAAGCAAACGAGAAATTCAACGCAGCATTCTCGCCCGAGAATAATCCTTTCCTAAATCAGGTAAACGGTCTACTGGTCAAAGTTGCTACTGCGCTGGAAGGCAAGAAATGGGAGGAGGCGCGATCGCTGGCTAACAGTGCCCGTGCTGGCTGGGATAAGTGGCAAGTAAATGAAGCCGAATGGCTACGCTTGCTCAAGTATAAGCAAGATGAACTGAACTCTCGATTCGATCAAGATCAAGGACTACCGTCTGAGATTCCCTATGGCAAAGCAGTCAAGCACAGTTTGGATGATGCGGTACTCCAGATGCCAGAGTACGATAGCCCAAAACAGTTTGCTGAGAAATTACAGACCATCGGACAGCAAATCGATCGCTACCTCCAGGGTCAACAGCAGATCGATCGATTGAGTTTGCTGAGAAATCGGATGGATAAACTTTCAGGAATTTCAGATGTTAAGAAAACCGTCTGGGGTGAGGGGTTGGTGGCATTACAGACTCAATTGGGGTATTTGCTGCCGACGGATGATGAGAGATTTGCTGCCTGGATGCAGGAAATTGATGCAACGCTGAAGGAGATGAATCAAGCTATAGAACAGGCAGAGACTACAGAAGGATCAGAAAGAGGATTGATGATTGTAACGCGAGATGTTGGGATCATCAATCATCAATATGAACGTGTCTTGGACAGTCCTTTTATTAGTTCCCGAAAACCAGGAGAAAAACTGGAACGGGCAGAAACCCGCCTCAACTGGAACCGTCAAGCTCTGAAGTGGATTGCCATTACCTCGCTGGCAGGCGTTGGGTTCAACCAGCTTTATGTCTCCAATTCCACCTTTGGTGCTAACTGGTTTGGAGATTACTTTATGCTGCTGGCTTGGGGATTTGGAGCTGAGGTCAGCCGCGAGTCAGTGACTAAAGTTCTACAACGCTTTCGCTTGCCAGGAACGCAATAAGCCAGGAAGATGCGGAATAACGTTTGGAGCGCGGGAATACTGACTAAGATGAGTTAATTTATTCTTTAATGGGCAAGTATGACAGAAACTGGGATCGATAACCCGGAGCCTGCTAGATCTTCCCGCGATCGCTGGGCACTCCTGGTTGGCATTAACACCTACATTGACCCCCATTTTTCTCCGCTTAAATTTTGTGTCAATGATGTTCAGGTACTGGAGCAAACACTGAGCCAGCTGGGGTATACCGTTGTCTGTTTGCATGATCAACAAACGGATCAGGCTGATCTACCAACCCGTGACAATGTTGAGGATGCGCTAGTCCGTCTCTGTCAAACGGTTCGAGAGGATGATCTGCTGTTTGTCCACTTCGCCTGTCACGGCAAATTGGTCGATCGCACACCATTCCTTATCACTCAGGATACTCGCTATCACCTCCTTGCTAAACGAGCCTTGTCAGTTGCGGAAGTTGAAGACTACATGCGGAACAGTCAGGCTAAGCAACTGGTCCTGTCTCTCGACGCTTGCCATACAGGTGTTGAAGTTGGACGAGATGTGACCGATCCAGAATTTCTGCACAACGTGTATGACCTGGCTACAGGGTTTGCGTTGATTGCGGCTAGCACCTCCCAGCAAAAAGCCCAGGAATGGCAGGAAAAACAGCATGGTGTTTATACCTACTACCTCATGGAAGGATTGCGGGGAGCCGCCGATCGCTCCAATAAAGCTCTTGTGACAGTACGAGATGTGCAAGAGTATGTGACCGATCGTTTGCGGCACTGGGCGATCCAGTCCGGTGGGCTGATTCAGGAACCAACCGTTCGCTTGGACGGGATCGGTGACATGATCCTGGCGGATTATCGCAAAACACCTATTAATCTAGATCGATCGACTTTACCGGAACACTCCCAGAGTTCCTCCAGGACAACCAGGGATAGTTCAGGATCTCCAGACCCAACTCCAATGCCATCAAACCAACCCAGACTTAAATCTCCAAAAGAATTGCAGCGAGAGCAATTAGAACGAGATTATACTCTCAAGGTCAAGATATATGAGACTGTGTCCCATGAAGCGTTGTATAACCTTAATCCAGCCTATGAAACGTCAACTATTTTGGCCGCTCCGCGCTAATTATTTTGGCCGGTTTTGCTGTGAGGTCGCAGATCGCTCTTTGGCGGCCTGCTGACGAAAACTTTCGGCTTGGATTTCCAGGATGAGCGCATGGTGGACGAGGCGATCGACGGCAGCGACAGTCATGGTTGGATCCATAAAGATGTCGTCCCAGGCACTGAAGGGATGATTGGCTGTAATCATGAGGCTTTTGAGTTCATAGCGGTGGGCAATCAATTCAAACAGAACCGAGGTCTCGGTTTCTGACTTTTTGACGTAGCTAAGATCATCGAGGATGAGTAGGTCAAACTTATCCAGCTTTAGCAGCGCAGACTGAAGCTGGAGATTGGCCTTAGCTGCTTGCAGCAATTGCACCAGAGTGGTGGCAGAGAGGAATTTGACCGTTGCTCCTAACTCGATTAGGCAGCGTCCAACGGCGGCAGCGAGATGGGTTTTGCCGACGCCAGAAGGACCAAACAGCAGGAGGTTGTCGCCGCGTTTGAGCCAGCTTTTGTCCTGACTCAACTGCGTGACGGTGGGCTGATGGACACCCGGACACCGGCTGAAGTCAAAATTGGAAAAGGCTTTGGCAGGCGGCAGGTGGGCATCTTTGAGGGCGCGTTGGACTCGAGCTTGGTAGCGTTGCGTCGCTTCGACCTCACACAGTGCCAGTAGAAACTGGGCATGGGTCCACCCCTGTTGGAGGGCTTGACGCTCCAGTTCCTGCCACTGTTGTTTCATGTAGGGCAGTTTGAGGGATTTGAGCAGCAGGCTGAGGGTTTCCATCGCTGTCGTGGCCGTAGGTGGTATGGGCATAGAGCAACTGGTCGTAATGGGTGAGGTCATGCTGTTGGGTTTGTAGAGTGGGTGGGGACGGCACGTCTACCAAATGAAATTGCTGTTGTAGCCCCACTAGACTGAGGGCGTTGGCATTTAGTTGAGCCTCCAAATACTGAGCAACCGCGTGTTCCTTGTCCTGCTTGGCCGCAATATAGAGGGCCTCGCACATCAGGCGAGCCGCCGTATAGGAGTCAAATTGGTGCTCAATCTGCCGCCATAATTGGCGGTAATGGTCGTTGGGCAAGAGGTCCTGTTGCCAGACCCAATAGAGGAATGCCCCCGGTTTGAGGCGCAAGCTGTCGATAACATGGCGGTAATTGACGCAATGCAATCGTTGTCGAGGATTGTCAGCCGGGGCGTAAAGCCGAGGCAGTTCAACGACCTGCTGACGACCGAAGAACCCCACAATCCGGTCATGGTGCAGATGCAGCGTCAGAGTACAGCCCACTAAGCGGGAGGGAACCGAGTAACTCATCCGTCGCACCCGGATGGTACTGTAGGTACTCACCTTCACGCTCAGCACTTCGTAGTCCGGATAACGATAGGTGGGTAGGGGCTGAAGATAGGGCACTTCCTCTTCAAAACGGGTTTGGCATCCCTGGTTCAGTCGAATAATCACCTGTTCAATGAATTGCTGGTAAGCGGCAACCGATGGAAAGTCAAAGGACTCCCGCAATAGTAGGGCTTGATGCAGGCGATTTTTGAAGTGCCCGTGAGGACTCTCTATCGACCCATTCTCATGGGCTATGCCACGATTGTTCCGACTCGGACGCAGGTTGTAATGATGGCATAAGCGGTCGTACATCTGCGTCATGTCTATATCGGTACGCAAACCTAGATTCCGGTAAGCCGCACTCAGGCTATCGGTACGGTGCTCTTTGGGGCAGCCTCCACAGGCTTTCAAGGCATTTTGCAAACCCTCCGAGAGCGCTACAAAACTCTCCCCGCCCTGCACCACCTGGACATACTGCCAACCGCTGTACGCTAGACGGTAGTGGTAGAGCAAATGCTCAAACGGCTTACCCGCAATCGTAATTTGTTCCTGCTTGAAGTGGGTGAAGTCGGATAAGCCCATCTCTCCGGGTGGGTGTTCGATAGCAAACATCACAACCTTGGGTGGACCTGCCGTGACTCGCCAGTTTTGCACCCGCCTTTGTAAGGTGCGCATAACGGACTTGCTGTAACGTCCGGGGTACGTGTCTTGCAGATACTCGAATAGTGTTATCGCTTGCAGTTTGGGTTGGTGTTCCAGCATCGGTACCAATTCACTTTCCCAAACTTCAGCCAACGGGTCACGGCGGGTGCGCCAGTCATGCGGACGCCCTCGTTGCGATTGCAACTCGCCCTGTTCTATCCGTCTACCACTGCGTACAGACACGCCAGCTTTTGCTGCCGCAGTTGTCTGCGTGCAGCCGTTCTCTTTGGCGCTCATGTATAGTTGAACCTGTTGATAATTAATTCGTTTTCCAGACACTGGGCAGTCATTTAATTGGCGTTAATTGACGTTGCCTAGTGTCTTTTTTTGATCCAGTAAAACTGTGTCAGAAGGCACACTTCGCTCACCTGAACGGCTGTCTGGAACCGGCCAAGTTAATTGTCGCGATGCGGCCAGGTTAATTGTCGCTCAACACCAGCCAGTCAAGTGATCTTAAGACAACAGGCAGACCAGTTATATCAGGAGTTAGTAGCGATCGAAACTGAGTTAAAAGCCCTCGAAGCGTAAAGCCAGCCCTCACTTTCAGGTTAAATTTTGATGTCTGCTCACCTCCATCAATCCCCCCAAAAACTCAGAGAAAAGCAACTAACGGAAGATTATGCTCTCCTGTCTGCTCAACATATAGCTGTTAGCCAAAAGAGGCGTTCCAGTCTCAATCCTGCTGACCAAGTTGTACTCCAACAACAAGAACAAGATTTATTTCAGCAGCTACAGCAAGTTGATACAGAGTTAGAAGCCTTAAAGCGGGAGTCTATGGATAATAATCAACGAGTCGGAATTTTAAAGCAAAATTTGCCCTTACTGGACTTCAACTCAGCTAAGAAAAAATTTGAGCAATTAATTTGCGAGTTTGATGTTGATGAGCAGGGGGGTTCAGCCGTTTTTCTGATTCAAAAAAGTCAGGCAATGTTAGGAGAGATCTGCCTTCAGGGAATTCAAGACACCATTCGAGTTAAACCAGGAGAAACACTTAAACCCTATCGCCTTGAATTCTTTCCTGGAGTAACCTGGGATGAAAAAGAGATTTTGCGGGCATTAGGGAAACAACTAGGGAAATTCGAGGAAGTGACAGATATAGATCGATATGCTCAAGAAATCCGCAAGATATTAATTGGCGCACTACGAGGGTATACAACACTTTTCATTGAGCTACATGGCTGGGACATTCTGACGGAACAACAGCAGAAAAGGCTACTTCACTGGTTTTTAGAAGACTTCTGGAAGCACCTGGTTGCAGAACGAGATCGAATAGCAGAGGACTACGATAATGTTCGGTGTATTGCTGCGATCGTTGTGGCTGGAGAACTAGAACCAGATTTACAGCAATTGCCCTACTTCCAATGTACTAGTGAAAATTGGCAAGGTGAGATCAAAATCATTGAGTTACCTCTGGAGAATTGGACAACAAAAGATATTGAAGAATGGTTAAAAAAATGTCCAAAGTTGAGTAAGAAGGATAGTAAGGCAATGGCTGAACGCATCTATCGCATTACCAAAGGCTTACCCATCGCTGCCCGTGACCGATTGGAAAAAGAATTACAAATTTACTGTCCTATTGCAAGTTAGCTGCAAAACCTATGAGTAACACAACTCAAAAGTACACATTCGAGGGCAATCCAAACCGCCGACCGAAAAAGCCGCACCCCGATTCACCGGATAAGTATGAACCTTATATCGCTTCAGATGAGCTAAAACAGGCGATTAATTTAGCAATCTATTTACGTCGCCCATTGCTGCTAGAGGGAGAGGCGGGTTGCGGTAAAACTCGCTTGGCATCTGCGGTTGCCTATGAACTAGGGCTACCCCTTTATCGTTGGGATGTGCGATCGACCAGTAAAGCACAGGAAGGTCTGTACGAGTATGATGCCATCCTACGGCTGCATGATGTTGAGATGTCTAAACTGGGCAACCAGATCGATCGCGATCCTAGCAATGCTGAAAAATATATTACCTATGGGGCTTTGGGCAAAGCGTTTCAGCTCAAGCAATGCCCAGCCGTTGTGCTGATTGATGAAGTCGATAAAGCTGATATAGATTTCCCAAATGATTTGCTTGGGGTTTTAGAGGAATCGCGCCAGGGTGAAGCACCTTACTTCGCCGTGCGAGAAACGGGCAAGAAAATTCAGGCTACCCACCACCCGATCGTGTTCATTACTAGTAACAAGGAGAAAGGCAACCTTCCTATGCCATTTCTGCGTCGTTGCATTTATTATTTCCTGGAATTTCCCTCTAAATCGGAGGATTTAGAGCAAATTGTGGCAGCGCATTATGCAGCTCGTAACGAATCTTCACCTTCAAACGATCTAACCAAGACTGCGATCAAGCGATTTCTGAAAGTTCGTGAATCTGGTCTAATCAAAAAACCGGGAACCAGCGAGTTTTTGGACTGGTTGCGGGTACTCGCTAATTCTGCAAAACCAGAAGATCTGAAAAAATTGGCAGAGGATTCAGGACTACCATTTCGTGAGTTACTAGTGAAGCTTCAGATTGACTGGCGTAAGGTTGGGAAACCCCATGAGTCAGTTTGACCCCAACCCCCTGACGGCACAACTGTTTGCCCAATTACGAGATCGTGGGTTCAAGTTGGGTATTGGGGAATACTTGGCGGCAGTGAAAGCCATTGAAGCGGGAGGATTTGGTCAGCATCGGGAGCAACTACGCCAAACCTTGCGGTTGTTGTGGTGTCATAGTGGAGCCGAACAGGCTGAATTTGATCTAATCTGGCAATCTTTAGCCCAAGCTGAAACCCCACCCATAAGCGTCAATCAGCCAGATCAGCAAGCAGCAGAGGGGACAGAACAGGAGTCCAAGGAAATGGACTTGCTTCAGTTCGCGCCAGCACAGCAGAGAATCGAGAGCCCTCAAATTATCCAAACAGCGCCGCCCCAAATGGCTCCACTTCCGGTGCGGGCACCATTGTCGTTGATAGAATCGGGCAATTTACCCGACTTCCAAACCTACTATCCGCTGTCTCGACGATCGATGGTTTATAACTGGCGATACTTACGTCGTCCAGTTCCTAATGGACCCAGAGACGTGTTGGACATTCCTGAAACCGTGAACCAGGTTACCCAACAGGGGTACTTCCTAGCTCCAGCCTACCGCAGGCGGGAACAAAACGAAGCCAGACTTCTGTTACTGATTGATCAGAATGGTTCGATGATGCCTTTCCATCGGTTTACCCGAGATCTGGTCGAAACAGTGTTAACGGATAGTGCGCTCCAGGAAGACCATATTGCTGTCTTCTATTTTCAAAATGTCCCGCGTGAGTATGTGTACCGAGATGCGTATTTAACGTTGCCAATCTCTATTAAAGAAGTACTAGGAGGATGTGATCAGGATACGAGTGTCTTAATCGTCAGTGATGCGGGGGCTGCGAGAGGGCATCGTCAGTTAGAGCGCATTCGAGCTACGACAGAATTCTTATTTCAGTTCCGCCAGCATACGAGTTTAATTGCCTGGTTAAACCCGATGCCAGAACACCGTTGGGTGGGTAGTTCTGCTGAAATCCTAGAAAAACTGGTGCCCATGCAACAAATGGATCAGGATGGATTCAGTCAGGCGATCGCCATTATTCGAGGGCAGTCCCTTCACCATTACCAATTTCCATTTTTATGACTTCAGCAATTCCCAATGACCAGCGGCAGATGCTGGCGGCACAGGCGGTAGAGCAATTTACCTATCGCTTTGGGTCACCTCATCGGTTGTTGGCATACCATGCGGCATTGCCATTAGTCTTAACACCAGAATTGATCAATTATCTTCGCACCTATTTTCTGCATGGTCAGGTAGCATGGGAAGCAGAAGTCGATCTACTCTTGTCTGATCTGTGCCGTCCTGTAGGCTACGAACTATATGTGATGAATACAGATGTGCGGGCATATCTATTACAGCAAATGGAGCAGGATGAGTGTCTGGGTAAGTCCCGTATGCAAAAGGTCGCTCGGCTCTTGATTAGTTATGTGCGCTACCTGTTTCAGGCAAATCCTTATGTACGGGAGCAGGAATTACAGGTACAGCAATGGGCAGCGATGGTATTTTTAGAAGATCAGCGAGAGGAAGCTGTCCGTCAGATTGCTGAAGCCTTCCACAGGGCGATCGCACCTCAGCAGACAGATCAAGCCAATCCTCTAATCAATGCCGCCGAAATGGCAAGATTAGCCCAACTCACAAAAGAGCTTGCTCCCCAGTTACAGAGCTATCCAGATTTAGTTCGCTATGCCGAGCTAGTTGGACAACTGTTAAAAGCCCCCGATCGCCTTCCAGATCCTACCGCCGTCTATCAAACTTATCAGGTTGGCGATCGAACCTTACCCGATTTGTCTGGTTTGTTGCGATCGCATCCTTCAGATGACCAAGTTTCGGCAGGCGATCGAGACTTAGAAACTTACAAAGATATCGCCGATACCTTAGGGATTACGCTGCAAACTTTTGAGTTTGAGATAGCAGAAATTTTGGCAGAGGAAGAGCAGCAATCCAGCCAGATTTCAGAGCAGTTACAAACTTTCACATTTACAACAGTTACAGTAAATGCTCAGGGTAAAGAGACTAGTAGGGAGCAATATCAGGCATCTTACTTTGCTGAAGATTTGGGGCAGGGGGTAACGCTAGAAATGGTGGCGATTCCGGGCGGGGAGTTTCTTATGGGATCACCAGAGGGAGATGGTTCTGATAGGGAGAAACCTCAACATCGCGTCAGCGTCCAACCGTTTTTTATGGGCAAGTATCCGGTGACACAAGCCCAATGGCGCGTGGTAGCAGCGTTACCGCAGGTTAACCGAAACCTCAAACCTGATCCATCAAACTTCAAAGGGGATGATCGCCCTGTTGAACGGATCTCTTGGCATGAAGCGGTGGAATTCTGCGATCGGCTCTCTCGCTCTACTGGGCGAGCTTATCGATTACCATCGGAAGCAGAATGGGAGTATGCCTGTCGAGCCGGAACCACTACACCGTTCCATTTTGGTCAAACGATCTCAACAGACTTAGCGAATTACGATGGTAACTACACTTACGGAGATGGGAAGAAAGGCGTTTATCGTGAAGAAACCACTCCCGTAGGCAATTTCAAAGTTGCGAATGCCTTTGGACTGTATGACATGCATGGCAATGTTTGGGAATGGTGTGCGGATCATTGGCATGACAATTATAAGAATGCCCCAGACGATGGCAGCGCTTGGATCGAGGGAGGTGATTCAGACGGACGTGTGGTGCGCGGCGGTTCCTGGCTCGCCTTTCCTGGGAAGTGCCGCTCTGCTGTTCGGGGCAGGAGCAATTCCGGCGATCAGTACAGCAGTACTGGTTTTCGGGTTGTGTGTTCTGCCTCCAGGACTCTTTCCTAGCCCTTTACTCTCTTGCCCTTTTGCTCTTTACCCTTCTTTCCTTTACTCTCCTCTCTGGCGCGTAGCGCCTCGAAATTTTTTTGCCCATCAATCCCATCTATTTGCCATTCAGAAACTTCGTCGCAACTCTTGTTTGTAACCTCGGCAGCTAGAAGGCATAACCATCAGGTATAAGTTTATAATCGCACATTACCTATTTTACTCCCCAAGCATCCGACCATCATGCAAGAACTTCCCATCATCCAGAAAACCTATGACCTGATCCGATGGTATGTCCCCATTCTGAATCGTCTGCCCCGTGACCACAAATTCCTGCTGGGCGATCGCATTACAACTGGGCTATACGACATGCTAGAAGAATTGATCCAGGCGCGTTATGCTCAGGACAAATTAACTCGGTTGCAAGCACTCAATAGCAAATTAGACATTCTGCGTCACCAGACCCGCTTACTACTCGACTTTAATTTGATGCAAGCAGAACGCTACGATTATGTTGGGCAACTGATTAATGCGATCGGGACAGATTTGGGCAGCTGGATCAAACAGCAAAAACGCACATCCCCGTTGTAATGTTGTGTCTCGCTGCTTCAATCTTCCATCCATGAGACTAGCCAAGAAAGTATGAAACGGCAGGGTTATCTTTGGGAACAGATTACCGGGTTTGAAAATATCTTGACGGCAGCGCGGCTGGCACAGAAAGGGAAACGATTTCGGCAGAATGTGCTGGAATTTAACTATAACCTGGAGCAGGAATTACATCAGCTTCAGGAGGAACTGCGCTCCAAAACCTATCAACCTGGCGACTACCGTACCTTCAAGATCTTTGAACCCAAGCCTCGCCTGATCTCTGCGGCACCCTACCGCGATCGTGTGGTTCACCACGCCCTTTGCAATATCATTGTGCCTATCTTTGAACAGACTTTTATTGCCGATTCCTACGCCAATCGCTTAGGATTTGGTACCCATCGAGCCTTACGCCGCTTCACCCAGTTTGCTCGTTCCTCACGCTATGTCTTGCAGTGCGACATCCGCAAATATTTTCCTAGTCTAGATCATGAAATTCTCAAACAGCTAATCCGGCGCAAAATTAAATGTCCTGATACTCTCTGGCTTATTGAAACAATCATCGATCGCAGTAATGAACAGGAACCAGCGATTGCCTATTTCCCGGGTGATGATCTCCCACAGCCCTTCTCAAATGAATGCACCACACCTGTCAATTCGGTCAGCCCCCTAAATTCCCCAATTCTAGGGGACTTTGGCTCCTGTTCCTCCCAGAATTGGGGGGTTAGGGGGGCAAAAACTGCTGTAACTCCTGCCTTACGCCGCCGAGGACTACCAATCGGTAATTTGACCAGCCAATTCTTTGCCAACATCTACCTGAATGGCTTTGATCATTTCGTTAAAGAACAACTTCGGGTAAACCGCTATCTCAGATATGTCGATGATTTTGCCCTATTTTCAGATGAGCGATCGTTTCTGGTTGAAGCCCGATCAGCCATTGAAGATTACCTAACTGGGTTGCGTCTCATCATTCATCCGATTAAAAGTCAGCTATTTGAAACCCGGATTGGGGCAAATTTCGTCGGTTTTCGAGTCCTTCCCGATCGTATCCGGGTGCGATCGGATAACCTACGCCGAGCCAGGTATCGCATTAGACAGTTGCGAACAGGGGTTGCGGCTGGAAATATTGATGGGCTACGAGTTACCCAATCGCTCCAAAGTTGGGAAGCCCATCTAAAACACGGGGATACCTGGAGATTACGGCAACAGATTTTTTCCGATTTAGCCGAGGGGTCAGCAACAGTTCAGCCACGACCAAACGATCGAGGACAGGAGAGATGACCAAACTGATCATTCAACGGCAACGACGGCAGGCTCAATCCTTCGCTGAAGATTTGGGCAATGGCATTAGTCTGGATATGGTACTGATTCCAGGCGGTCATTTTATGATGGGTGCGCCAACAGAGGAAGCAGAAAGTAGTTATGATGAACGTCCTCCACATCCTGTGACTGTACCTCTATTTTTTATGGGTAAATATCCCGTCACTCAAGCTCAATGGCGAGTGGTAGCAGCATTACCGCAGATCAACCAAAAACTCGAACCTGATCCATCAAACTTCAAAGGAGATAACCGACCCGTTGAGCAAATATCGTGGGATGAGGCAGTCGAGTTCTGCGATCGGTTCTCTCAATTCACCCAGCGTTCCTACCGCTTACCCAGCGAAGCAGAATGGGAATATGCCTGTCGGGCGGGCACTACCACCCCATTCCATTTTGGTCAAACGATCTCAACAGACTTAGCGAATTACGATGGTAACTACACTTACGGAGATGGGAAGAAAGGCGTTTATCGTGAAGAAACCACTCCCGTAGGCAATTTCAAAGTTGCGAATGCCTTTGGACTGTATGACATGCATGGCAATGTTTGGGAATGGTGTGCGGATCACTGGCATGACAATTATAAGAATGCCCCAGACGATGGCAGCGCTTGGATCGAGGGAGGTGATTCAGCTTGGCGTGTGGTGCGCGGCGGTTCCTGGGTCCACTTTCCTGGGAATTGCCGCTCTGCTCATCGGGACAGGGACTCTTCCGTCCTTCAGCTCAACAATACTGGTTTTCGGGTTGTGTGTTCTGCCTCCAGGACTCTTTCGTAGCCCTTTACTCTTTTTGCCCTTTTGCCCTTTACCCTTCTTTCCTTTACTCTCCTCTCTGGCGCGTAGCGCCTCGAAATTTATTTTTTGATTCTATAGGCAGCATTTTTTTACATTCAACTGTCCCGATCTAGAGTATCCTATCGAGCGGGGTAGGCAGCATAGCGACGGCGCGGCGGTTCCTGGATCAACAATCCTGAAAATTGCCGCTCTGCTAATCGGAACAGGAACAATTCCGACAATCAGAACAACAATACTGGTTTTCGGGTTGTGTGTTCTGCCTCCAGCACTCTTCTGTGTCAGAACAGATGGATGGGAATGCATCTGGCGTACCGTGGAAGAGTCCAGACCTACTCCAGTGATACTGTTAGCAGTATCCAAAAATTAAACTGCGGCAGGTAGCCTGGTAGCATCGTCGAACGGTTGCCTGTCTCATTCCACCAGTAATTTCAGTTCACTCAGCAACTTTTCCAACTTCTTTTGCTTCTTCGGATCATCCCAGACCGGCGATTTCTTCACCTGCCGATAGGTTTGCTCAAATCGTTGCCTCAAACTAGGGGCGGTCTCTTCTGATTGCGCCTTCGCCATTTTGACCTCAGCAATCTTTTCCTTAATCTGACTTAACGATAGATCTTGAGCAATCGCCTGTTCTAACAAACTCTGGCGCTGTCCCTCATCTTTAATCCGCGCGATCGCCTGAGCTTTGGTATAAGCAATCCGTCCCTCCCACAACGCTAGTAAAACATCTGCTGGCAGCTTCAGCAAGGGGAGACGATTACTGACAAACGATTGCCACTCCATTGAGGCAATCCCATGAAACACCTGCTGAACGATCGTTGTTTCCGAACTCCCCATAACGTTATGGGGAACCTTGCCTTTCACCTCATCAACCATCCGATGCAGGAGTGAAATCACCTCCCCTTCAGGTTTTTCCAATGCCAAAGCTAGTAGTTGCAGGATGCCCTCCGTCTCCTCTACCGGGTTCAGATCCTCACGCTGCAAGTTTTCAATCAATGCTACTTGCAGCGCTTCTGTGTCATTCATCTCACGAATGACCACCGGGACTTCAACCAGTCCAGCCGCTTTTGCCGCCCGATACCGCCGTTCACCCGCCACCAGTTCATAATCTGAGTCATGGGTTGGGCGAATTAACAATGGTTCTAGAACCCCATGCTGTTTGATCGACTCGACTAACCCCTCTAGTTTTTGGGGGTCAAAGTAGCGACGGGGTTGTTGATTCGGAAGTTTGATTTTTGCGATCGCGATCGTCTGAGGATTTGAAGGCGCTTCATCTTCCTCAGTAAACAGCGTGACATTTTTCAGACGAGAACGATTCGTCGGTGGTTTTGCAGGACTCATGCCAGTTGTTCTAATACAGCAGCAATTTCATCAAAGATTTCCAGCACAGCCGGATTTTTCTTGGGAGACAGAGCTAAAGGCTTACCATACTCCGACGCTTCAGCTAGAGCGGTAGCCCGGGGAATTGGTGTAAAGATAGGCCCGATCGGAGATAACTGCTCGGTAATCGCTTCCAGCGTTCTCTGATCCAACGCATTACTGGCTGAATACATCGTCGGACAAAACCCAGCGATCGCCAGAGACTTATTCAATCTACGCTGGACTTTCTTCACCGTCTTCAGCAATGAGTCTGTTCCCATTAGTGCCTTAAACTGGGTTTGAATCGGCACCAAAACATGGGTAGCCGCTACCAAGCTAATTTGGCTAAGAATCCCCAAACTGGGAGGGCAGTCGATCAAGATGAAATCATATCGATCAGCGACTTGATCGATCGGTTCCTTAAGTCGGGTTTCCCGTTGCTCTGCCAGTACAAGTTCTTGTTCAGCATTGGCGAGGATAATATTGGCTGGAGCCAGATCCAATTGATGAGCATTCAGCACCGGAATCGGTTCGTCTTCTTCTGAAATCAGGGCATCGTAAATTGTTCGCTCCTGCTCGGTTACATCAAACCCCATAAAGGTAGTTAGGGAAGCCTGCGGATCCATATCGATTAACAGAACCCGATGTCCCCGAACAACCAGTTGATAACCTAAATTCATGGTCAGAGTCGTTTTACCGACTCCACCGGACTGATTAAACAGTGCAATAACTTTGCTCATTGCCTGTGAAACGACACTGTCCCAAAAGCATACTGCACTAAGCAGGCTAGTAGAACAAATTTTTCAGCTAAATCTGGGATTTAGTTCTCATTTATTTTTGCACTGTCAATAAACGAAGACTCTTTTCAATAACTTGGATCAAACCTCCTGAATTCTCAGCTAGTCGCCGATAGGCTCCTGTGTCGAGTCCCGTTCCCAGGATGACCACTTGCTTGTACTCAGCCAGCGTCG
Organism: Pantanalinema rosaneae CENA516; assembly: GCF_050753385.1. Classification (NCBI taxonomy): domain Bacteria; kingdom Bacillati; phylum Cyanobacteriota; class Cyanophyceae; order Leptolyngbyales; family Leptolyngbyaceae; genus Pantanalinema; species Pantanalinema rosaneae. The sequence continues at coordinate 89,317 of NZ_JBLZFZ010000019.1, read as the reverse complement.
AGTTGAGGAGGTCATCCATAAATTTTGTGCGAACCGCAATGTAGCGAGTTCGTTTGGTAATCACTTGCTCTAACGGAACAGCTTGAGCTTGAACAACCTTTTTCCATCGAGATAGCGAGGCATCAACTTCATCTCCTGCCAGAGCAGCTGCATAGGGATCTTGAAACAGAGGAGCAGAGTGGAACTGCTTGATCGCCCGCTTAGCCGCAACAATTCGGGCAGTATACGAAACTGGATCAGAAGAGTGAAGCAGAGCGGGTTCCATATCGTTCTTCGGGGCTGCGGGGTCTCCCCTAATCGTGCGTCACATGGATACTTCATTGCAATTTCTAGAGGTAGCTAATGAGGCGATCGCTTGCGTCCAGATACCACAGTCCGTCTGCCTCGGCTTTCATCACACCACAATTGTCCTTCCACGTTGTCCTCAAATTAACCTTGCCAGACCCAACTCAGCAGAAACAGAGCACCCAGAAGTGCTTCTGCCACTACACCACCGATATTTTTGACCGTGATGCTGCGGTCAAAGATGCTTGATAGCAGACGCACTAATGCCGCTCCCAAAGAAGCTACGCCCAAGACCGTAAAAGCATCCGCAGACTGTAACCAGAGGCAGGTCGCTCCCAGCCCCAGGAAGAAACTACCGAGTGTTGAGCGAATCTCAGAAATACCGACCGGGGCGATTGGACCAAGCCCCACAAAAGCAGCCATGGTTTTTGGAAATAGCAATGCAGCTCCTCCCAGCAGCATCAAAAGCACTGCCGCTACGTTGGGAGCAAACTGAATCAAAGTTTCCACAGGCAAAACAGAATGAGGGCTATTTCTATTGGATTGCTTGAAATTGAGGTAGGCTACTGTCCATTGGTAGAAGTTCTGATGCTTCCTGTGCCTCCCCTATGGTTCAATCTGCCCGGCTTCAATCCACTATCGGTATCATCGCCAGTATCCTACTCCTGCTCCTGCCCTTTCAAAGGGTAATTCCGATCGAACTGAGTGTGCTGGAAACCGTTGCGGTTGTGACCTACGCCTGGAGTGTCTGGTTACTGGCAAAGAACAATCCCCTCGGATGGTGGATTGGGTTGATCGGAACAGCCCTCTACGGAGTTGTCTTCTATCAGGCAAAACTGTATGCAGAGGTGGGGTTGCAAGTGTTTTACTTCGTTACCAGTTTGCAAGCCATCTACATCTGGTTACGGGGCGGGCAGAGCCAGACTGAGAAACCTGTGGGTCATATTTCCAGGAAAGGGTTGATGCTGACCATCATTTTGGCGATCGCCAGTGTATTTGCCTTGCGATCGCTCCTGATTGCCATCCGAGGAGCGGCTCCTTTCTGGGATGCCCTTACGACAGTCATGAGTCTGGTTGCTCACCTCTATCTCATGGGTCGTCTGGTGGAAAGCTGGTATTTGTGGATTACGGTGGACGTGATTTATGTGCCGCTCTACGCTTCCCGACACCTGTATTTAACCAGCATTCTCTATGGCATTTTCGGTTTGATGGCATTGGGTGGGTTGAAGAACTTCCAACGCATCGATCGCGAACAACAGTTGAAGGCAATTGAGCAGTAGGATGACGTTGGGCATTACGATTGGTAAGTTTTACCCATTCCACTTGGGGCATCACTACCTGATCCAACAGGCAAAAGCACAGGTCGATCATCTTGTGGTGCTGGTTGGATACAAACCGACCCAAGCGATCCCTGGTACGGTTCGTGCCAGCTGGATTCGTCTTCTGCACCCCGATGTCGAAGTGATCGAAGTGCTGGAAGATATTCCAGATGCACCAGAACCCTGGGCAGAGCGAGCATTAACCGTTCTGCAAGGACGACACCCCAATTTCGTCTTTACCTCTGAAGCGTATGGCGAACCCTGGGCAGCATTGATGAGCGCAGAGCATCGAGCGGTTGATCTCGAACGTAAACACTTCCCAATTTCTGGAACTCAATTGCGGCAGGATCTCTCGGCTCATTGGCAGATGTTAACTCCCCCTGCCAAAGCGTACTTTGCCAAACGAATTTGTGTTGTCGGCGTAGAATCTAGTGGTACAACGACCCTAGCTCAGTCTCTGGCACAGCATTATAAAACGGTGTGGGTGCCAGAATATGGGCGATGGTATTGGGAAGGTAGACGCTACACTCCTGGGGCAGAGCAGTGGGATACCTACGAGTTTGTTCAGATTGCCAAAGGGCAAGCGAACTGGGAAGATGACCTGGCGATGCGGGCAAATCGCTTGCTCATTTGTGATACCGATCCACTCGCAACTCATGTTTGGCACAGACGATACACCGGCACTTATTCCAAGGTGGTGGAACAAGTTGCCGACTCTCGTCACTACGACCTGTATATTCTGACCGCTCCTGATTTTGCTTTTGTGCAGGATGGCACCCGCGAAGGTGAGCATATTCGGTTAGAGATGCACCAGTGGTTTGTTGAGGTACTCAAGCAGAAGGGCAAACGGTACATTACGGTGAAAGGTTCCCATGAGCAGCGGATGAGTGATGCGATCGCCGCCATCGATCCGCTCTTGGTATTCCCCATCCTGGATGCCCCATAAAATAGTGGTATCCCAGTAGAGCGAATCCTATGTGCGATACCTTCGTTGCCTTGCCAGATGCGACCATAGATGGCTCCGTTATTTTTGGCAAGAATAGTGACAGACCCGAAGGTGAGATCCAGGATGTGGTGACCTTCCCGGCTCAAACCTAATCTCCAGGGCAGCACGTCTAATGCACTAGAGTCTCTATATATTGCTATTAGCTATAACAATGTCAACTACCTCTTCGGGTTTGAGGAGACTAGGAGAGTTCCATGCAGAACCTGCAACCTGCTGTCTCCCCCCCCATTCACAGTCGTAATTATCCTTAGTTGTCTTTTTTCTTTCAGCTTCACTAAGCTTTTTTATCACCTTGTGCGTGTAATCGAGTTCCAAATATTTAGGATGATTTGGGAGGCTACTAAGAGTGTATCGATGCCCATTAATACCATGATCACGAATAAGCAGAGTTTCTGGTCTTAAATCGTTCTTAGGTAGTATAAATTCGCGAATAGCTTTAACAAAAGAACGTACATCGGGACGGTAGTTTAGACCTCTCATATCACAAATAGCTACTTTATTTAAAACACTAATTCGTCCAGACTCATACAGCATTTGTTTATCCATTTCAACTTGCTGCCAATACTCAGTAGCTTCACCTGACTCTCCAGGCCACAATTGCTTGTCTAAAGAAGCATTTATGAACCACTCTGTTCCATATTTAAAGACTGCCGAACCGTATTGTATTCGTTGCTCATCAGACCATATTTTCTGGTCGTCTGGTAAGCCCATACTCTTTGCAAGAGAATTGCTGCTCTGCTTAAGAGTTGCAACAGCTTGTGCAGCAAAGCTGGATAAGTGGGATAGCTCATCTGGTACATATAAATGGTCACAGTCGTATGCAATTGCTCTCAAACGATCTGAATTAGATACAGCGTTCTTAACTGAGTTAAGAACGCTGCCTGACAGTTGGAGCCATGCTGCGGAGCAACAGGCATCTGCGTCAACTTGTGTAGTGACAATAGTTTGAGGAACTCTTTCTCGCCCTGATATTCCTTGAGTTCCTGCTAAATACAGACTTTCAATTGCGTATGTATCTAGGAGGGGCGTATCATCCGAAGGAAAAGGCATTTCATCAACCTGGGTCATTGCCCCTTTTGGTCGATGATGGTTCCAGCAGTAATCATATGGTTTAGGCTGCCAACCTGGAACTCTACCATCAACCATGAAAATTTGCGTATTTTCAGGAACAACTTCTATCTTAGTAGTAGCTAGGTACTGTACTGACTTCCACATGATAGATTACTTGACTGTAAAGTCCTATTATACTGAGTAAAATGAGTGTTTCTTCGCCCAACTTTATAAATAGACTTTATGTCAAATGGTGCTAACGTAAGGGAACCTCGATTAATTGAGGTTTTACAAATTTCAAGTCTCATTCCAGTCTCAAAGTCGATTATCAGTCCTCTATGCCGTCAAATCTGCTGTGGATTCTCCGCTCCACTTGCTGCCATGCCGGATGTTGGATAGATCTATCCGTCAGCTTCAACCGGGCGTGTTTGCCAGAAGACCAAACGCAGGAAGTTGTAAGTCAAATTCTTCAACCCTAACTGCACCTTAGCCCGCTCCAGTCCAATCGAGCGTACCAGTTTGCCACCCATTTGCATCACCCAAGCCCCAAAGACATGCTCGACCTTGGCCCGGGTTTGAGAGCGCTCTCGGTTGGCGGCTTTTTGTTCCTCGCTTAAGGGGCGATTGCGATAGGCGCGTTCATGGATGTGACTGATGAAGGTTAAGACCACGAGCAACCCTTCGAGGGCGACGGAACGATAGGCACTGTCCGCCCACACCTCATCGCCTTCATTGTCAGCATCGAGCACTGCCGTGAAGGCTTGACTATCGTGCACGGCGGCATCGGTCACGGCATAGCGACGAATAAAGCCATGGTTGGCATCAATACTCAGGTGATCCTTATAGCCGAAGTAACTCTTGCCGTTTTTCTTCGTCCAGGTCGCATCGCCATCTTTTTGTGCCCCCTGATGCGGATTCTCTTGCCATTGGGGTGGCCTTTTTCCAGCCTCCAGATGGGCTTTTTCATCCTGGTCAAAGTGCTGTTTTGGCACCGGGATCAAGGTCGCATCAATAATTTGCCCCCCTTGGGCTTGATAGCCTTGCGCGCTTAAGTATTCTCCAAAGGACTCAAACAACGGCTCTACTAATTGATGCGCTTGCAACTGCTGACGAAATAACCACACTGTGGTCGCATCCGGCACCGAATCTTCAATTCCTAACCCCAAAAATCGCATGAACGAGAGTCGGTCTTTGACTTGATATTCCAACGCTTCGTCACTGATGTTGTACAACTGCTGTAACACTAACAGCTTAAACATCAAAATCACATCCATAGGCTTGCGTCCAGCGTTGCTTTTGCGCGGTTTGTCATGGATCACGGCAAGTTGTGCCCGAAACGATTCCCACGGAATTAACCGGTCTAAATCTTCTAAAGTGCTTTTCTTGGCGGCTAATTCTTGCTGGCGCTGTTCTAAATCCCAGAACCCTTGTTGTCCCATTGCTGTCCTTGGATGGCCTGACTGCTGCTATCTTATCTCTCTGATCTCAGAATGAGACATCCTTTTTTCGATTTTTCGAGGTGCCCGTAAGCTAAAAGCAGTGTAAAATAGAGGTTTCCACTCCATCCTCTAATATTTTTGAGTTTAGCTCAACGGTAGGTTGGGGCTTTGAGATGAACCATGACTGGTCTTTATGGTTGGGCAAGAAGCTTTTGAAAATATTATGTAAGCGCTCAAACGCTTACACTATAATGCTTTATCCTATTTCGTTTTCCTTAAAACTTTTTGACAAAGAAATAAAGGCAAACTCCATTTAAGATTTATATCGTTAGTATTTTAGGTTCCCTTCAAAGTATTAATTTAGAAGCAGAATAAGTTTTTAGACAGATACTAAAAACACTGTTTAAGTCTCTGAAAGGTTTTCTTAGAGGATGTTTTAAAAGCTACTTGCCTAGTATCAAACCGAACCGATCCCCCTAAATCCCCCTTAGAAAGGGGGACTTCAAACCGATTTCCCCCTTTTTTAAGGGGGGCTAGGGGGGATCTCTGAGTGTTCAATCGAACAGACCGATACCTTTTCAAACGCCCTCTTAGAGAAGACTTTATTGCCTTTAGTGTTCAAAAATATCCTTATACGAAAGAAGATCCAACTCAATAATAGTTGGGAGACATTGAAAGCACTTCTGAGCTAATTCCCAACGTTCTTCCCGTTTCAAAACTTCTGTTAACTTTGCTCTCAAACTTAGTAGATAACGTACATCATTAGCTGCATAGCGAAGTTGTTCCTCCGAAAGGTTCTCAACATTTCCCCAATCTGAACTTTGAGCACTTTTGTCTAGTTGAACCATCTCTAGGCTTTCTACCAAATCCTTCAAACCATGCTTTGACGTATAAGTACGTGCAAGTTTGCTACTAATCTTTGTACAAAAGAATGGATTAACTCGGATATTGAGATGGTATTGTAAAGTAGCCATATCAAACCGAGCATAGTGAAATACCTTTAAAACATCGTTATTTTCTAATAACAACTTAAGATTTTTAGCTTCTCCTTGCCCTTTGACTATTTGTACAACACTAACTCTTCCTCGAGAGTCACATAGCTGAACAAGGCAAAGACGATCCCGATGAGGAATCAAACCCATTGCTTCAGTATCAATTCCGATCTCTTCTACAGCTAAGTATTCAGATAGAGCTACCTCAGAAAGATCAGACTTAAAAACTTGAAAGTCCTGCAAGGGCATGCTTATTTATCTCCCAAAATATTTCAACCTTATTACCTAGGAACCATTTATTATGTGATATTCCTAATTTTCTGCGGTAATTTATGCTCTAAATTTAGAAATATCCTCAGAATCCTGCTTTAAGTCTTCGACATCTCCTTTAAGTTCATTGTAATAGCATTCTCCACCGTCAGTGCGCGCATCAAACAATAGCATTGGTATCGGTCTCCTCTCCCTAGAAAAGAAATAAGGAGTGATGATAGCTTGTTTTTCAGTTAAATAGAGAGAGTAAGGATTATAAAGATGATGCCCAAAAATCTCCAATTGAGTATTAGAATTCTTGATTTGCCTTAGCTCGCTTATCGTATCACCAATTTTATCTTTAAGTGCTTTATGGTTCTCATCAAGCGTTTTTTCTCTAACTCCAACTTTACGTGCAAGAACTCTGAGCATTTCAGACTCTGGATGTAAAAAGAAAAAAGTAGTCTTTTTCCCAGGGTCTCGAAATCTTGTTTTTAGTGCAAGGCTATGTCTTGAAACCCATCCTTTTCCATCATTCAAAACAATACTTAAAGTTTGAGCACTTTCTATTAAGTTTGAATAATCATATTGATTAGAGTTAACATGAACTTCACAAAGTCCAAGAAGAGAAGAATCGCGTGAAAGAACGATTTCTTTGATGATCCTATTCTGAACTTCTATAAGACATAGTTTTGTTTGATCTACTTCTCTTAATAATCTCTGCGTATTTTTTCTATTAGTAGATAAAAAATCTAACCGAAGAAGGAACTCATATATTCCACTAAAAAGACCACTTACTATAAGAGCCGTAGACACTTGATTGAGTGCAAGAGACCAAAAAGAATTTTTAGACTCTATCGTTATTCCAACAATTAATAGTAAAAGCCCGACTATTGTAAGAATTGCAAAAGCCAAGAAAAATTTCAATCTAAAAACAGTATCTCCTGAGCCTTCCCTTTGAGCATTCATGATTTTGTCAATATAGCTTTGGCAATATGATAATTTCCAAATAAAGAAGAGGATGTGACTAAAATCACAATACGTCTATGTATGATTACTTATATTTATAGGAGAACAAAAAATGTCTGTCTCTAATTCAGCAAAAGTACTGTTGTTTTAGAAAAACAAACAAAAAGGAATAACTTCTTCTAGCATTTAGTCTTAGCCAAACTTTCATTGCTAATTCTTAAGTTTTTATCCCCTGAGCAAGCAGCTTTAGCGGATGCCACGTAACTGCATAAATTCTTGCACTGCAAGCTTTACCCCACTTTAGTTTTCCATCAGCGCCTTTGTATAGTAGCCGAGAAAAAATGGTCGTTAAGGACAAACTGTCCCACTTACGATGACTGGGCTGGCTGCAGTAAGCAAGCAGAAACAACGCAAAATCAAGCTTTTACAGCATCAACTGTCCCAGAAACAGTTAAAAACGGGACAGTTCGACTCATTGGGCATAAAACCAAACTGATTGCTGAAAGTCTTATTCCGTAAGGCTTCTAGCCTTAGCGACCAAAATTTCTCCAATGCTATACAAAGGCGATCAGGAGTATTCGGACAGGGTTAATCCTCATCCTCGCCGATCGCCTTCAAATACGCTTCAGCCGCCGCCTGCTTGAACACGCCCTTGGTATAACGTTGGAAAACGCGATCGCTCTTAATCCCCATCAATTCTTTGCCAAACAGTGGATCAACCCCTCGTCGAGTTACCTCGGTTCCAAACGTATGCCGGAACCGATGTGGGTTAATGTCCTCTACTCCAGCAATCTTCCCTAGTTTCTTGACCATCCGATGTAAGCCCTTGTAGCCCAACCGTTTCCCGGCACTCTTCGGGTCCTGCGCCAGAAACATCGGACTTTCCGATAGTGGCTCAAACATTCCACCCTGCTGCCGTCGCCACTCCAGATAGGCTTCCAGGTATTGTCTCGCTTCCCGATTCAACGGAACCTCACTCACGTTCTGCCCTTTGGAACGATGCACCTTCAAAATTTTGCCGTTCCAGTGTTCCACATTCAGGTTGGATGCCTCTGACGCACGTAACCCATGACTGAGAACTGCAACAATGGCGCGATCTCGAACGGCAGTCTTCTCCTCAAACTCCAGTACCTGCCAGATCTGTGCCAGTTCGTCTCCGTCTATGTGGTCGGCTTCCGACTCTGGCTGGCGTTCCAAGTCGATCGCATCCGTTGGCAACGGCTTATTCATGGGATAGCCATTGCTCCGCCGCAACCACCCATAAAACGCCTTCAGCGTATTGAGCGCATGATTGACAGAGGTCGCCTTCAGCCCTTTGGACTTCAACTCTCGTCGGTACTTACCAATATCACTGGGGGTTACATCTAGCCAGGATTTATCGCACCAAGCGGCAAACCTTACCAACTGTCCCCGGTAAACCCGCTGAGTATTGTCCGATTTTCCCGTCTGCCTGAGGAACTCCTCAATCTGCCAGTGACGGAGATCCGGTGGTTCTGGCTGTCGAGGTTCCTCCTGCTTGCCGCCCTCGATAGGGACAATCACGATCGGCAAAACGGGATCAGAAGGTGAAGGATTCATCGTTAAGGAAAAAGTTGGGTGGATTTCAGATAGAGATAACGGCACTTATCTCTATCTAGTTATTGTAAGATTATTATCTCCACTTCTGAAGTTTCTGCCGTCTAGTTGATAATTGAGGCAGTTCACACCACGATCTATGGGACGACGAACCAACGAGAAATGCTGGGCGTGTTCTCTCCTTACAGCCGCTGAGGCACGGAAACTGCATGATTCTGAGATGGATGGAGATGGCTGTTGGAAGGAAGAGACTTGCCGGAGCCGCCGCTCCTATTACCGGAAAGGGCGCAATCGTTTGGCTCAACGAAAAACCGCGATCGAGTCAATTACCGTACCCATTCCCAAAATCCCTTGTGTGGTGCTGCACACCTATGTCGATCAACCCCGTCACCTGAATGATGAGGTCGTCATTCATGCCATGTGTGCCGAGCTATGGTTGGGAGAAAAACCAGTAGCAATGACGCAACCCCAACATACTTTCGGGCTACCGCCCCGTCTGGTAAAGGAGTACGCCCGGCAATTATTGGATGCCCTCTACCAGCACTATGGAAATGGGCGGCGGAGTGGGTTTGAACGGTTTGCCCGCGAAGAACAGCACTCCGTTTCTCAGTGCCCGATCCGTCCCTGCTCTTACCATGCTGAGCATCTCCACTATGTGCAGGGAGGAGGGCGTTCATGAAGGGAGAACAACTGGAACTGAATCTGTGGGAGGAATTGCGACGGGCACAGCAGATGCCGGAAACGGTTGAGGTGGTGCAAATCCTGAATACGATGGAGGTCACAGCGGCTCAACTCCCGGAGGCTGCGCGGCTTCAGTTTGCTGGGGAAGCTCTACTTCAGATTGCCGAGCTGTGTGCAGCACGGGCAACTGTATTGATGACGGAGTGGGAAGAAGCCTACCGCGATCCAATCGTGCAGCAGGGCTTTTTTACGGATCTCGTGCGGCAGACGATGGCGGTAGATCTGAGTGACTTGATGGAGTCAACTCCCCCGCGCAAGTCCCGAACCAAACGAGTCAAGTCAACCGAAACAGAAGAGGGGTCAGTTGTCGCGACAGTTGACAAAGCGGCATTACTGGCAATGGTAGACCAATTGGAGTCGGAGGCAGCCCTGGAGGAGCAACGAAAACAGCAGGTATTGCAGATTGCCCATGATGAAGATGTGTCCCGGTGGATTGAGGCGATCGCCCAATGGCTCAGGGCCGTGCCGAATCAGCAAACCTCCTTCCAAAATCTGTGCCAAGGTTTGGCAATGCCGTGGGTTGAGGTGTGGCTGGGGGTGCTGTTAGGGGAGTTTGAATTAGAACCTAGTAAGGAGTTTTACAGTCAGGCACTTTGGGTCAAAGCAGCATAATGAAGCGTGACACCACCACTGTCACCAACAACGTTCAACATGATGCGTGTCAAAATTTGATCAAAGGCAACTATTCTGACACGCATCATTCTTGAACTACCGTGAACTCAAAGCAAAACTGGCAGAGCTAGAGGCAGAAATCATAGTTGTCCGAGCGGAGGACGAGATTCTGACGGATGCCAGGATCGATTCCTCCAAACCCGGAGGGACAACCGCGAGAGGACAGCCCTCAACCCAATTCCGGTTGCGCGTTAAGGGGCAGAAAGCTCGCTACCTCAAGGCATCTGAAGTAGCAAAAACGAGAGCTGCGATCGCACGAGGAAAACGACTGAAGCAGCTAGAGCGGGAGCGGCAGCGAGTGCAAGCACAACTGGAGCGATTGGCGGCGAAGGCGGCTGAACTGGGACTGGATTTGCCGGAATAAGGGCGAGCACACCTGCTTCAGTTTGATGCGTGTCAAATTCTCATCAACATACTCAAAATTGACACGCATCAAATCATCGAATGGTTGAGCGCCGACATAGATAAGAACGACAGGGGATTGCCCATATCAGCCGCAAACCCCAGAATGGCGCGATCGCGGTGTTCATACAATAGCTCCCCTTGCGAATCAAACAGAAAGGTAGCTCCCCGTTGCGTCAGGTAGGCAGAATCAGGCACATAGGTTTTCCAGTGACCCAGCACTTCTGCCATATTTCGCAGTCGCAGCGTTGCTAACTCAAATGGGCGCTGAAACCCCTTACCACCAGCCCATTGAAAGACTGAGCCTTTGATCGGTGGGAGTGGCCAAGCTTTAATGATCTCCTCATCCGCGATGAGTTGCGGTGCTTGGCGATCGCCGCGATATCCGCGTAGCACTTCCGCCAATGTGCCAGGACTGCCAATGCCAGCACACATCAGTAACAGATTAAACACGGCATTCTGAGCCGGGGATAAGCCAGGAAGCTTCAGGGATAGCCCTCGGTAGAGATGGAGCGTTTGGTGCAACTCAGCCGTAGGGTCAATCAACAAACAATTCGCTGGAAATCCAGTGTAGGCGCAAAACTGCTGACCGGAGGCACGATCACCAATCCCCACAGCCCGAACCGCGACTCCTGCGGCTTGCAGCTTTTCAGCCTCACGCTGCAACCACCAGGCATATTCCAAATTATCAAAATCTCCCAATTGCGACCAGAGCAGCACCAGTTGTCGCGGAGCCGATTCGCAACCTGCGAGAATTGGCACGATCGCGCCATCGCTCACGCGTTGACGTTGCGTTTGGCTGATTAGAGTGTAGAGGGAAGCATCTGATGTCATAGTCGTTTTGCCATATAGATAGCCGTATCCGGTTTGCCCAAGCCATTGGCATCTGGCATTACTCCCACAATGACGAATCCACAGTTCTGGTAGAACTCATAGGGATGCTGCCGCCGGTTCTTGATCGTTGCAATATGCTCCCACACATTCGGGTACAGGTTGATGCCTGATAACGTTGTTTTTGACTCCTCATCGTCTGTGCCCAGCCAAAGTGTCACACAACCTCATTGCCTTGCCTACACGGCCAAATTGACAACCAACAAGCGCCCCACACCCTGCCCCCTCGAATCCGCTCTCACCACTAAGGGATACAGTTCCCAAACATGTTCGTTATAGTGCGGAATTCCACCGATCTAAACCAACACCGTTCCTGCCATTAATGGCAATGCGACTGATGCGACGAGACTTTTAAGAGTTCGTGAAGTTCACTTTTTATTTAAGATTTTATTTAAATTTTAGTGAATAAAGTATTCAGTAGCTTTTAGCTTGATTGGTAAGGACTCTCAAACAATGAACCCGAATGATGTTGTTAAGACCGCTCAAAAGGTACAAGAAGTCCGTAAAGATTTGAAGGTGGCAAGAAAAGTGGTTGAGTCTGGTGCAGCTGCCGGTGCGGCTGTTAGCGCGGCTACCGGATTATCTGTAGCAGCAACATCAGGCGCAGGAATTACTTCTGGCCTTGCTGCCGCTGGTGGTGTAGTTGGTGGAGGGATGGCCGCAGCTCCAGCTGTACTGGCAGCAGGTCCAGCCTATGCCAGTGCAAAAATCATTAATAGTACTCTGTTCAAGGATGACCCAGGATTATCTGACGAAGAGCGTAATGCTCGTGCAGTGGCTAGAAAAGCAACCGGGATTGGTGCAGCAGCGGGTGTAGCTGGTGCTGGTGCTGTCACTGTAGCGGGAGGCGCATCAGGTGCGGCCATTATGAGTACCCTTGCAGGCATTGGCGGCGTAGTCGGTGGTGGCGCGATCGCAGGAACAGCTATTGTCGCTCTAGCCCCTATTGCTGTAACAGGAGCCGTTGGGTACGGAATTTATAAATTGTTTGGCGGCAAGAAGAGATAGCCTGAATACCTCTATTTCATAAGGTGACCCTGATGATATAGATGGCATCTTGGGTAATGATGCCGATCAAATTGTGACGATCGTGCAATTGTTTGATCAAACAGTAGAGGCAGAGTTTGGCACTGCCTCACAATATTAGTCTGCCGAGGCGGCTAATCAGCGGGTAGCTTAACTTACTCCAGCTAATACACCTTGCTCAATCTGGAAATAGTAATGCAGGTTAGCGATCGTATAGTCAGATGCAGCCTGCAATCCATCTGCTGTTAAAGCTTTTAGCCCCCTACTCTGTGCTTTTTGACCAATCATGGCTGCATATTCTAGTCGCATCTCTGGAGCCATCATGAGCCGAAGTTGATTACACAAGGTGACATCATTTGATTTCGGCTGAAGTTCCTCATACAGTGCCTGTTCTGGAGGTACTTCGATTAACTGGTCACTATCAGGAAGTTCAAGATTAATGGGTTCCAGTTCAGAACTACATAAAACTCCAATTTCTTCAGCAGATAACGTTTGTACCCAGTCAGTTTGGGCTTGCCAAAGGTTGAGAGCTTGTAAGTCATGATTGTGGATACGAACAAGTTCAGGAAAGAGGAAATCCAGTTCAGCTTGAGAGTTTATCTGGTTGATAGCCGTTAAGGAATCACGACGAATGGTTGTACAGAGTGTCTCTAATCGCTGGCTAGCACTGCCCTGTTCACCTTGTAGTTGATAGGTCAAAGCGATCGCTTGATGAATCGCCCAAACACATTCGCGACGGCGAATATAGGCGGCTGCATTGACATCATGAAGTAATTGCGGATTATCGTAGTCTGCCAATGCCTGAAACATCATGTCACGAGCCGAGTTAATGTCGGCATTGCGGCAGGCTAAATCTTGAACTGTGAGAGCTGATTGTAGCCGAACGATCGCCTGGTTAAATAGCCCATAGGCTCGTGCAAGAATCGTGCGATGATGACGGAATTCAACATCTTCCGCCACGCGATCGATATGCTGAATAATTTCTAGTCCTTGGTCTTGTAAGGCTTGCTTGAGTTCGATAAAGCCGTCTTTGACCTCTAATCTCAGGGTAGCTACGTCACGACGAAGTTTTAGCGTCTGATAGAGATTTACGGCAGCGAGAGCTGCTGTCGCGGCCACACCAACACCAATGATTGCCGTAGTCGCTTGCAAAATGCTAACGGACTGTGCAAGAGCATTCACAGCTTGAAGGGTTTGACGACCCTGCTCAAGGATTTTGCCGCTTTGATAAGCATTCCATCCATTGATAAGGGTGTTAGGAAACGTGGTCAGCGGGTTGCCGTCCAGGACAAATCTAGAGCCTGTTATTAAGGGATTTAGTTCTGTAATCCCTCTTGCATGTTTGACAAAGCGACCTGTTAGCGCATCTCGTACAAGACCAATCGGCTCACCACTTTTGGTAAACACTTGAGCTAGCTCACCTGTAGCCAGCCTGCGTTGAATCTCTGCCGAAAATTGAAAAATCATATTGGTTTGGGAGGGTAAGCGTTATGCAAAAACTGGATTCTGAGGGGCTTAAGCCAATAACGTGTCGAGCCGAGATTGTAAAGCGAGTACCTGGGAGCGTTGCTCTTGATGCCATTGGCTGGCTGCGGCGGCTTCGTTCAAGACAAGGGTGTGGGCGGCTTCTGAATCAGTTAGCAAAGAATTGAGTAACCCAATATATTGGCGGGTAACGGCTTGAATTGTCGTTAGTCTTTGATTGAACAAGTTATTGACTAGCTCATCGAGAGCATTGGTTAGTTGAGCCATCCCATCCTGGGCTTGAAACTGTTTAAACCCTTCTTCAACGATCTCTTTTCTGATTGCTTCTTGGTCAGCTGGCGTGAAGAAGCCGATCGTGCCTCCAATTGCTGAGCCTAGAGCGGCACCCGCTGCCGCTAAACCAACAATGGCTCCTCCAGTAAGTACAACTGGGAAAAAGGCAATACTGCTCACAGCCAGGGCTACCCCTCCAGCCAATAATCCACCTCCACCCAATCCACTAATACCGCCGATGCCAATATTCCAGGCAGTACTCCAGTCGTCTGAGTTACCATCAGCTTTGAAATTGAATTGGGGAGCAACTTGATTGATGGTTAATACTAATTGACTGGCTAGCTGAGAACCAACTCCCTTATCGATCGACTCTGCACTCTTCTGGAACTGATAAATCTTGCTTTGAATGTTGGAGTCAATCGCTTGCAGGCTAGAGGCGAGTGTATCTTGAATGACCGTAGTTTGTGTCCACTCACTAATGGCATCTGATAAATCCGATTGGAATTTCTCAAAAAATTCCTTAGAAACCTTGCTTTTGTCACTCTGCTTGGAAGACCAAGAGCTAGATTTTTGCTCAATACACTTCTCTAGGTACGGCTTAATCTCAAGGCTTCTCACGGTATCTCGCTTCTGCTCACTAGTCGATTGAATCAGGGTATGCAAATTCGCCAAGTATCCACTCGCTTCCCCAATTTTGCTGAGAATGTCCTGCTTAGCCGCATTAGAGATGGCAACTTTTCCTACCAGGGTTTCTTCTGCTTGAGTAAGTTGCAACGTGAGTGCCTGTATGACACTATGCAATTCCGTTTGACTACGTTGGTTAATGAGCGCACCTCGCTCCTGGGTCAGAAATGTTTCTAGAACTTGTGTAAATCCTTGAAAGGCTTGCAAATACACACTTTGGTAATCACCATCGCAAATTGCCTCTAAAGCGGCCTGAGCGGAAATGAAATGAAGCTGCTTTGGCGTTTCAAGGATGTGGGCGTTGCCGAAAACGAAGTTTTCTACTAGTTGCCTGACTTGTTGGCGATCGTGCTCACGCCGTACCAAATCCATAAAGTTGACCAAAACAAACAAGTTATTGGCTGGACGATCGTCTTGCCCACCATTGAGCCTCAACTTTAGGCTGTGCAGCAATTCCCGTTCGCCTTGGGTCATTGGCCGTGAACCATTGGCTAAGAAGATAACCGCATCTACATTTTCCAACAGCTGGTTTGTAATCCGAGTTCGCTCAGGATGTTCGTTTAGTCCAGGTGAGTCGATTAACTCTACACCATGCCGACACAGCACTAGCCCAGGATGTTCATACACAATTTCTAAGACATCGGAAGCCAGTGCATCTGCACGATTACTCAACGCCAAATCGTCAGGAATCGAGGCTCGAATCTGATACTCCTCTAAGGGAATGGTTTCTTCTGGCCTGTTACGATAGCGACAAATCACCCGCTTTTGTTCACCGTAACGCAATACTGTAATGCTGCCGCTACATGGAATCACGCGTGTTGGCTGAATTTCTTCTCCTAATAATGCGTTTAGCAGGGTTGATTTTCCTTGACTGAACTCACCCACTACCGCAACTCGGAATTTCTGAGATTGCAACCGTTTAGAGATTGTTTGCAGCTCGTATCCTAGATGCTGAGGCAGCGATGCACGATCGTTGCAGTCGGCAAGGAGTCGCCAAAGTTCACCACATAACCGATCTAACTGTTGGCGCTGAGCTTGAAAAACGGCTAAGGTCTCATAGCCAACCTTGACACCTGTACCATGATGCTTAGTGGTTTCAGGAAGCCGGAGTAGCATTTGACTCGCTGCTTGGGAGAATACAGGATCGAGAGCTTGGAATCTAGCTGGGTCAAGCAGATAGCGTACTTCATTCAATGCATCGCTCATCTGCTGATGAACTAAACCTGCTTCTACTGCCAACATCCATTCCTCTTTTAGGTGTAGATTTTGGGCAATAATGCGGAGATACTTCTGTTCTCTCGGATTAAACTCACCATCAGCAGTTGCCATCTCATACCCTAACATCATTAGCAACAACTTCTCTGACTCACCAAATAGGCTCATCAACGTTGCTAGCTCTGTTGGCTTCGCATAGATTTTGCTATTGCGTACACCCTGAATTAACAATTGCACAACGCTTTGCATAGCGCTGCCTGATGGAATAAACTGAGCCAAAATCTTGCCTAGTCGTTGCTTCTCCTCTTCTGTCACCTGGCTATCCGCATGGACAACACCGACCAACACAGCGGATAATGCTCCTAAGTACGCAGCTAGCGGGTTGAATTGCTGTTCGTGATTGGGCTGATTCAGCAGCCTCGCCAAAATATCAGCTATCGCAGACTGGGAAGCAGAAGAAGAAGCGATCGCAACCATAAGGGGTCCCTAGTTGACTCATCTGCCTCAGTATTCCCATAGAGCAAGCAGATTAAACAACCTAATCTTGCTTTCTAAAGGAGATTAGAAAATACATCAGATCTAGCATCATTCAAGCTTATGTAAATTGATACCAGTGTTCTACGATAATTTGATCAGACATCTATCACTTTTAGGTGATAGATTGATACCATAATTTGACTGTAACTAAAGCCTTTTAAGACTTACGTGGTACTTAATAGCTTAAGCTCCACAATGACTATTCAGTTATCACAAAATTGTCAAGAGAACACAAATGCACTCACTGCCTGGCAACCTTAGTAAATATTGATACTAACACGTCACTCAAATCACTACTGCATCAGACTCCATTGTTAGATCATCGTGACTCTCTTGGGAAATATATCCACAGTAATGCTCTCTTTAATATTAAGTATTCTTACTGGCTACTGAGGTACTGGAAAAACTGCCGCAAAATTAAAATTGAGGAGTGAGTCACATTGCCCAAGCAGTCTCATAGTTCCATATATCATCACAACATACTTCGACAACTCAAGCTACTTAAATGCTTCTTGTCAAGTCCTGTTTGTTGTGCCTTTTGACTTTTATAAAACATAGCGACTAGAGACTGTTAGATTTCATCCAGTTTTTGGGGGCAAATCTGTGAACTTTGCCCCTTCAATTCGCCAGTCATAGCCTCATAGGGTCTGCATCATGGACGACTCAATAATTAAACTCACTCTGAGCTTTAACGATCCAGATCTCGATTCAGAGCAGCAGGATGAAGAAGTCCGAAAACTACATTCTCAGTTAAAAGATCTAGATGAGGTGGCAGCAGTTACCCGTGTACTCGATCCTAACCCACCCGAGGGGAACAAAGCATTAGGTGGATTTCTAGCAAATTTGCTTACCTTAGATGTAACTGTAGACAACTTTAAGCGACTAATGGGCTTTTTGGGGGATCGTCTCTCCGGCAAAAGTATTGAGCTTGAGGTAGAGGCCAATGGGAAAAAGCTAAAAGTTAAGGCGAATAGTCGAGAAGAGTTGACAGCAGCAATACAGGCAGCCCAAAGCTTTATTGCTGTCTAGGGAGGCATCTATGGCTAAGATTGCTTTGCTAGTTGGAGTCAGTGAATATGAGGATGGATTTAATCCTCTACCCAATGCTGTCAAAGATATTGAAGCGATGCAAAATGTCCTACGGCAACCAGAAATGGGAGGGTTTGATCGAGTGAAAACTCTTGCCGATCCTGATCCTCTCCTCATGCAACAAGAAATTGAGCATCTATTTTCAGACCGTTCAAAAGATGATTTAGTACTACTATTTTTCTCCGGGCATGGGATTAAGGATGATACAGGTCGGCTTTATTTCGCCACTCGCATTACACGAAAAACGCCTAAGGGAGAGCTGATTCGTTCCACAGCAGTCCCTGCCAGCTTCGTCCATGAGATTATGGGCAACAGTCGCTCTAAGCGTCAAATTGTGATCTTAGACTGCTGCTTCAGCGGGGCATTTGCTGAAGATATGACAGCAAAAGATGATGGCTCTGTCAGCGTTCAAGCTCAGCTAGGCGGGGAAGGACGAGCTGTTCTCACTTCATCAACGTCAACACAATATTCATTTGAGCAAAAAGGCTGCGATCTCTCGGTTTACACACAATATCTTGTAGAAGGGATTGAAACAGGCGCAGCAGATATAGACAATGATGGAGCGATCGCAGTAGATGAACTACATGATTATGCTAAGTCTCGAGTCCAAAACATAGCTCCTGCAATGAAACCCGAGATCTATGCGGTTCGAGAAGGGTTCCGCATTCGCCTCGCCAAGGCTCCTATCCGAGATCCCAAACTAAGATACCGTAGGCAGGTTGAGCAGGTAATTAGCGATGGTAGAATCCTCTCGATTGATCGTCGCTTACTCGAACATTTGCAGAGAGAACTAGAAATCTCTGCTGCCGAAGCTTCCGCGATCGAAGTGGAAGTGCTGCAATCCTATTGGAACTACCAGGAAAATCTGGAACACTACAAACAATCATTTGAAGAAGCGTTAAGCCAAGAAAATCCGTTAGGACAAGCGACACAACGCAAACTTAGACTATGTCAGGAAAGGTGGGCATTAAAACCAGAGGACGTGGACTGGATAGAAACCCAGGCTATTCAACAGTTACAGCAGGAGGTAGCACTTGCTAATTCAACCGGGAATCTCCAAGACAGTACAGACCCTTTTGCTCCAGTTACCGTTATTCCATCTGCTCCAATTAAATCTACTGAAACACCCACTCATCATCGCCTCCGCCCCGTTCTAATTATGTTGGTTCTGCTGATTGCTGGGTTTAGCGTATGGGAGGTGATGCGAGGAGCTTTTAAACTTCCGATATTCCTACAACCTCCCGTAGCTTCTCCCAGTGCAACTCCCTCAACTCCGATACCGCGTACAGCCAAAATTTGTATTATAGTTGTTCCTCCTGAAGGAAAAACTTTAAGAGTACGAGCATCTCCTCCCGATGGCCAACCCGTTGGTGAAGTGTATCTGGGCGACAAGGTAACAATAACCGGCGAAGAACAAAGTGGATATATCCAGATTGCATCCCCAGTCTCAGGATGGATATACAAAGGCTATACTCAGCTATGTCCAGTAGATGGTAGCATTCCTACACCAAAACCTGAACCATCGCAGTCACCTATAGTTCAATCTCCAGCACCTCAACCTACAGCATCACCTACACTTTCCAAAGCATCACCTCTAGAGGATATAAAGCAATACTTTGAATGGCTGAATGCACATGATATAGATAGCGCATGGAATCAGCTATCAGAGAGTTTTCAACAATCCAGCGTTGTAGGCAGTCGCGCAGAATACTATCGTTTTTGGGCAGATGCTGATCGAGTTATAGCCCAGGAACCCATATTAACCAAACAAACTCAAGAAACTGCAACAGCAGAAGTCAGATTTCAATATTTTATGGCAGATGGACGAGTTTGTCCTTACCATGTAGGTTTATCTTTAGTTTGGAGTGGTACTCATAACAAATGGCTCATTCATGACAGGAAACATCTTAGTAGAGAACCTTGTCAATAAAGTTAAAACTATGTTTGTCACCACAATGTCTTATAAATTCACATTGGTAGCGCTAGCCATTTTCCTATCCAATGGCTTCTCAGATGGAACTCACCATCTAAAAGTAACTGAGGTTTAGAGCCCAGGTACTCTTTGGAGAATTTTTCGAGTTACCAGCATCTCGAATTGAGAACGGATAGCCCTTGCCGCAACTTGGTTAGCAATCAACACACCGGCTTCAATATTGCGTTGATGAGCAGCTTCTGTAAAATTAGCTGACGTAATTAGCACTCGCTCTTCATCCACTACAACACATTTAGCGTGTAAACAGGCATTGGAATTACTAGATAGCTCCAGAGATCGCGGATCATGAAATACCTCTGGCAATCGTTGCCCTGCCCAAACATTTTTACGAAAGTTTTCTGAAAATTCTCGTAGTAAGTTTTGGGTTGGTGTCTGACTGTTGTAAGGACGCTTAATGTTGAGGAACATGCGGACGCTTAACTTTGGGTTTGCATCCATGCGATTGGCAAGAGGTTGAAAGAGCTGATGCCCTTTAGTGCCCTGATCGATAGCGAAACTAGAAATTAACACGCTATGGCGGGCACTACTAAACAGTTCTCGCACAACCACAGCAGTATCTCGACTCTCGGTTCCAGGAACTTCTGGTCCTGTCCAGACTAAATCGACTTGTTCCTGCTTCTGGTGGGCGATCGCCCGCTCCTGTGCCAGTAACTTCAGCATGTACGCCATGTGAGCGGAACTCATTCCCTGTTGCCGTAGCTGATTTAGTTCAGCGGCGATTACCACTGTCAATTGCTCTGGCACATAGCTTGCCAAAGCAAACGGGTAAATCGGGAAGCTGAACCTCTCGGTCTCCAGAGCGGTAGCCAGGGCAGTCAGGGCAGGACGGCTCAAACTCATTAACGGAGACATCATTGGACGGTATCTGGGAAGAATTCTGCTCCCAGTCCTGCTACGGTGTTCACAACCAGTGCCCGATCCAGCATTTCATTACGGCGTTCGCAGGAGGTTTCAGCAATGAGTAAGCAACCGTGACAGGCTGCTCCGTGCTGGAAACGATCCTCCTGTTCGTCATCTGGTTGATGCTGGGCGCATACTGGATCATTTGAGCAGAGCCGTCCGTACTCTAAGGCTCTGCCAAGGTGTTCTTCGATTCGCCTGCCGACCTCGACCAATCCACCTAGTGTTCCCTCTGATCCTGAAGTGCCTGTATGGAGAAGAATGCCATAGCCGATCTCATCAAAGGCATAAATCCGCTCACGGATGGCGCTAGAGGCATAGCCGCAATCGAGGGACACAGCGGTGATGAGCAGGTGGGAAAGGGAATGCAGCATGATGTAAGCCGCACCGGGAAATTTTGCCTTATCGCGAGGGATGCCCCTCGTGTCTAGCCATTTGTAAAATCCCTGCTCAAGGTGCTGTTCCCTCGCTTTGACTTCTGGGCGGTTTAACCACTGATGGATTGCTTCCTTCTGAATACTAATGAAAACCCCTTCGCCCAAATTCTCGATCGCAGGCACCCACTTGGGTTCGAAGTCTAGATTTGCCCTACGAATATTGATTGCCAAATCATCAATCTCACCCTCAATATTCGGCATGGCAGCCTCAAAGCGGGTAAAGCCAATCAGTGCTACGACCTCCCGTAAGCGATGCACAAGCACAACCCGATCAATGGACGATCGCCATTTCGCATCTAGCGTATCTAAACGACGAGCGTACCCCTGAAAATCCTTGTCTGCCGTTGGAACTTCTTTGCCCATTTCTTCAGGGCAGGAGAGTAGTGCCTCCAGTTCTACCTGCTTAATACTCTTGTCTGGAATGGCTACCCCACTTTTACGCCGCTTCACCTCTGTCCAAACGACATCTGCCCCCAAATTTGCCAGTTCAGCAAACTTCGGTTTCTTGAGTTCTTTTTGAATATCTGCCAGATCTTCGGCAAACTGCAAATCATCTTCATAAAAGCGATCGACTGCCTTCTTCAGCTCAGCCGCCTGATCAGGCATGGAGATGACACTAAGGATTTGGGTGAAGTAGGCATTGCTAGCAGAGCGCACGAGCAAGCGATTGTATTCAGGTTGCCCTGTTTCAATAATGTCACCATTGCTATTAATTTTGTGTCCAACGCAAGGCTCTTGACCACGGGGACCTAACCAAGGGCGATGCCCCTGGCACTTACCTAGTACTTTGGAATCTTTGAGTTTGGCTTCAGAAAGAGGACGCTGCTTGCCACATTCACAACGCACAAAAATCTCTTCAAAATCATTTCCAGATCCACCCTCATCTAACCAAAGTGGTTTGCGGCAGGTGGTATCAAAATCATTATGGGCAAAGGCGTACCAGTCAATATCGCTGAGATGACCATTGGTACAAGCCTGGACGAAGCGGACAGGGACTGCTTGAGTTGTTTTGCCTTCATGCTTAAACCCACTTTTGACCGCACTCCAGGTCACAAGCGGTCGAGTTCGGTAGACTTTGCCATTCTTTTCATAGGTTTCGTCCACCTGTCCTAGAAACCAAGTAGGGAAGACAAAGGCATCAACGCCGCTGATTGCCGCCTTGGGATCGCTAGATTGTTGGGGTGGCGTATAGAGTTGGATTTCTTGAGGGTCGATGTCCAGGCTTTTTGCAACCTTGTAGCGGAGCCGATCCTCCCGAATTGCTTGGCGATCGCCCTTCCAGTATGTCAATCCAGAAATGACGACAGAGCGGGTTGGTAAATCAACCATTGAGCCAGGACCAAAGGTGCTTAGCACTTGGCTTTGCCGCAATTCACCACTAGGTTTAGACTTGCTTTTCTTATCGCTCATTTGCCTTCATCCTCCATATCCAGTCCATAGGGGTCGCGTACCCAAAGATTGACGGTTGCTTCGACATCACGCAAGCTACGGTAAGCCTTGAACTTTTGGCGTTCACGAGGCTCTTTGTCAGCATCGGGGCTGAGTGCATCTAGCAGTAGCGGAGGAGCCAGATCTGCTTCCTTCTGGTATTGCAGCCGCTTATCTCGATTCGCAATTTGTTTCCAGGTGTCAATGAGATCAAGCACCTGTGCTCTAACCTGTTGCCGTAGTTTGCTGGTCGCAGCCGCATCTAAATCTGGGCTGTAACTCTCAGCCCGACAGGCAATCGCCTCAATCACGGCATCGATCGCATCCGGTTTGTTATTGATATTCGAGGCTCCCAGTGCTGGAGTCATTTCTGGAATACCTAAGCGAGTCAGGGCGACAACAACCCCTGCTAACCCTCGATCCAAGGCGCGCGGAGAGAAGGGAGTGACACTGGTTGCCTCGACTGCTCGGTAGAAGCTGTTGTGCCAGCTTTGGAACCGCTCGTAATGGGAGCGATCGCGGGGTCGATGAACATTGAGCAGCGTCACAACTAAACCAGGACGATTGGAATCTCGCCCCACTCGGCTGGTTGCCTGGATATATTCTGCGGCTGTTTTGGGTTGCCCTAGAACAACCATCAAACCTAACCGCACAATATCTAGACCAACGGAAATCATATTGGTGGCAAGTGCCACATCTACCCGCTCTTTTTCGTGAAATGGCAGGGCTAATCGACGCTTGGTATTGGCAACCTTGTTGGTGCTTACCCGGGAGGTGAGTTCTTCAGGCTCGTCGTCAATTTTCCGATTAAGAAATGGTCCCATGAGTTCACCGTGCCGTAGGCGATCGCCATAGTTCGCAAGTTGGGCAACGACCTCATCTTCAACAATTCGGCGGCTTCCTCCCAGTTCACGTAAGGAGTTGAAGTACCCCATCAAGGTCATATAGGGGTCAGCGGGATTCTCCTTGTTCCGTTTGCCTCCCTGTTCCTCATATTGCTTGTATGCTGCTGCCATGAGTGCCAGGTAGGTTCTCAGCAGAACCACTTTCAGGCTGCGTCCTTGAGCGGCAACGCCCAGGTAAAGCCGTCCGGGAACGGTGAAGTCTGTTTTGGCAAAGAAGGAATCGTGCCGATTGGGGCTGGGTGGTGGAAAGATATCGACATGACCCCGACCGAACAGGGCTTGAATTTGATGCTTCGCTCGCCGTACTGTTGCAGTTGAGGCTATGATTTTAGGGCGAATTGGTTTACCCGAATCAGTGCTGGTATGGGAGCAGAGCGTGTCGATCGCTGTTTCGTATAGTCCGACCATCGTACCCAGGGGACCAGAGATGAGGTGTAACTCGTCCTGGATGACTAAATCGGGTGGCGGCAGATAGGTTCCGAGTGGTGTACCGGCGATCGTTGGATCAGCGGCGCTGTAGAAACCTTCACTATCCTGATAGTGGGTGACACGCCCAAACAACGCACCTGTTTGCCCAACCCAGGGAAGGGCGGCGAACTTATCAACTGTGGCGATCATGAAGCAGGGTAAGCGACGGTAGATCGGTTCATCAACTGCCAGGATTGGTAGGGGGTTACGGCTGCGGAAGTCACAGTCTCGACCAAAGTAGTCCCGATTGGTACAGATGACCTTGAGGTTTTTCGGGGCATCTTCTGATGGCTGCAGTTGAAACGATTCGGGCTTGAACTTCTCGCCACACCAGGGACACTTCTCTAGGGGAATGGGAGACGGTTTGCCTTTACTATCTCGCTTGAAGGCAAGGGTGCGCTCACGGGCAGAGTATTCGTCCTTGTCGCCTCGTTTACCAAGTTTATTGGGGGTTGCGCCCTGTCCGACCCAAAGACCAATCTCGAAGGGCCACTGACCTAACTTCGTGGGGTCTTTTTGCCGCTCTAGTTCTAGCGCACAAATCAGACGAGCAGCCCGCTCTAGCTGGTCAAGGGTGAGCAATCGCAGGGTATAGCGCATAAGAACGCTCATTCCGGCTGAATGGATACCCGGATGCTTGAGACGGCGCAGCACCAGCGTAAAGGCAGCAAGCCCCAAATAGGCTTCCGTTTTACCACCACCCGTTGGGAAAAAGAGCAGGTCAACAATGCCTCGGTCAAAACAGTCGGGCTGAGCAATACTGACCAGGTTTAGCAGAATAAAGGCTAGCTGGAACGGTCGCCATGCGGGAGGTTTGAAGCTCTCTGGGGATTGGTTCAACTCCTGGCTGAGTTGACGACGACGAGCGATCGCCACGGCTCGATTGGCCATCCGAAATGCTTCTAACACCTGTGGGTCTGCCAGTGAGTCGATACCCGATTCAATGCGATCGCAGGCACGACGGGCATCGTTTAACAGGGCTTGAGCAACATTGTTTGCCTGGGGTGGATCAATCGGGGTGTTGTATTGAGCGGTAATCCAGGTGCGGTATTCTGCCACCATTGGGCTGAGCATTTGGCGGATTACGTCTACGTTTTCGGCAGCAGCTAACTCCTCCATCCCAAGTTGAACCATCGGCAGCGGGGCCGCTTCGACCTTGGGGACTTCTGCGATCGGAATCCAGGTGGTACAGACTTCGGTGCAGTGATGCGGTTCGGAGGAGTGGGCGATGACGGAGACGTTATGCCCAACGGCAAATTCATACTCATGACGATATTGGAGACTAGCGATCGCCTCATCTGGGTCTTTGCTGTCTAGACCGCGCAGGTCTGAGCGGGGCACAAATCCCTCCAGGCACTGCACAATCAGGCAGGTTTGAAAGGCAAAGGACGCATCCTTCTCGCTGAAGTGCATCTGCCGATAGTTCACGAGAAAGATAGAGACGGAAAGCGTTCCTGCCTCAAAGCGATGGTCAATCACTGGGCGACAGTTGACGACTAAGGTGAGACCACTACCGCCGGGAATTTCAATTTCAAACGAATCTTTGGCAGATTGAATTGGAACGATGAGTGAAGCAGATTGGGGAATGCGTTGCCATCCACCTGGTTTGCGCTTCTTTTTGTCAACCGGTTCCTCAGCTTCAAGATTCTGTCTTTCCAGCTCAATGGGTTTGTAATCTGCCCAGTGAACTGTCGTTGGCAGTTCTTTTGTCTGTTGGGAGATGAGGAAACTCATTCCCATTGAGGAGGGAAATAGTGCTTTTCGGGCGGGCGTTACTTCAGGAGACTGGCTATCTTCGCTCGTTGCGCCATCCCCTAGCTCTTGCGGCTCAACATTCCCTTCATCGTCGGAGCGATCGTCGGGTTTTGCGCCAAAGGGAGCTAGGAAACCCGTGAGATACCACTTAGAGGGTGCTTGGGTTAGCACTTCCTCTGCATGTTCTGTATCATCAGGTTTCGGACCAACCAGGTCGATTTGTAGGGCATTAACTAGAGTGGAGCGAATGTCGGCGGCAGTTGTGGGCACAGGAGCAACCTTATTATGGGGCAGGCTAATGCGGTAGATGTCGTCTCAACAAAGCTGAAGGTGAGGTAAGAGAAGATGCGCGGGAGTGTCGCTCATCGTTTGCCTGCCAACATTTGAGCGGCAGTTAGCTTCAGATCTGGGAAAAGGGGCGACTGTATCACGTCTTCGCCCTGAAATTCGGTTAAATCGTAGAACTCGTGATCGAGAAGGCAAATAGTGACTTTCGATTCCAGCGGATCGACGATCCAGTATTCGGGGATTTCTAGGAGTCCATATTCCGATCGTTTGGAGCGATAGTCATCGGGTTGGGTCGAAGGGCTAACGACTTCAACCACCAGTAGGGGTGGCGGCTCATTGAAGTCAATCACGGCTTCTCGGTTTTCCATTGCTTCCCACTGCACCAAGGGCAGAACGGTCACGTCGGGAATCCGGGAGGTATCCCAGCGTCTACCCCGTGGGGAGCGAACGCCTACCAAAGCAGGTAATGCCACCCAGGGTTGCTCTGTTTGGGTAATGCTGTCTTCAAACTGCCGCGTCAAGAAGCGAATGATGGCTCCATGCTTGCCAGTGCCTAAGCTCATGGGAACGAGTTCTCCATCAACGAGTTCATAGCGGGTGTCGGTGCCGTCACTGTAGGCAAGGTATGCCTCGAAGCTAAGCTTTTGGGTGGTGGTTGTCATAACTGGTTCCTGCTAGGATTCACCTGCGTCTAGTGTATTCCAGGGGCATAGCAAGTAACGTCAGGGTGGGGCTTGAGCGGTTGGTAGATTACTCATCAGGGTATAGCTCATTTCACCAGACGGGCGTTTGCGCCAGATGCAAATGGGTGTCCAGATGACAGTCGCAAAATTGTTTAACTGGTCACGCAACTCTTTGGGGGCAATGCCTCTTTCTCTGGCAGTTTGGATGAGCAGCCGACCCATTTTCAAATTGACTCTACGAATCGCCGTATCCTCATCGTCCTCATCTGATTCAAACAGCAGATCTGTGTAGGTATCAAAGAGATTTGAGAGAGAATCTTCCAGGGTTTTGTCATACCGGAAAAAATCAGCAGTGTGCCAGTAGCTTATGCTATTGGCTTCACGCTGATAACGTTGAAGGTTTTGATCAGTAGGTTCGACTAGATATTGAGGTTGCATGACCAGGCTTATTGGGGGTAAAAGGAGCCTTATTGACTAGACATTTAACAGTTGCTAATCGACGATCGCGGGCGGAGGCACGAAGGTGGGTTCATCCAATCGCCAGAGTTGTTTTAATCGACCTACGAGTTCAGTCTGTCGCTGTTCAATCACAGCAGGAGTCCACTCTGTTGTGTTTAACACCTGGGTAGTGATGGCGAAGGGAGACACGCCATGGTTGCCCGTGAAGTACTTACGCTTTTTAGTATCAAAGTCAAAGTTTTGGGCACTACTATTTTTGTAGCCTGACAGCAGCGCCAGGTTTCCCAAGCGATGGACGTAATGTTGACGGGTATCGGTGTCGGGGAACCACTCTAGCCACTGGCTGCCAGAGGGTGGATTTTGGGGAAGAATATGCTCGACAGTGATACGGGGCAAGGTGTACACGGCTTCACCACCTGAGAGATGGGTGTCGAGGCGCAGCAATACATAGAGACGAATTTTAGTTTCCAGGTAGAGTGGGCCATTCAGCCGTTGCACAATGGCTGCGCATTCCTCAGCCGTAAGATTTAAGGGTGAGTCTGGCTGGGTGATGTCCAAATCTGTCTCAATCCAGGTGAGGAGATCACTGTAGCGCTTCATGCGCTCGTTGATGTCAGCCCGTTGAATCATGAGACCGGCGGCTAGGCGATCGAGATCTTTGAAAAACGTCAGCAGTTGTTCTGGCTGGTGGCGGTATTTAGACAAGTAGGCGATCGCAGGCGGTAACCAGTCAGCATTATCGATGCGATTCAAGTATTTGAAGTAAGTGTTAATGGCTTCGGCGTACTGATGGCTTTCGTAGCAGCAATCTTGAATATCAGCATAGGCTTGCGCGGCTGGGCATAGCACCTCATCAATGAAGTGGGTGGGGTTTTCGCTGGGCTTAATATGTTCCCGTACTTCTTTGAGGACTGAATCCTTTTGCTTGGCTTTGCGGTAGATCATCCGAATATGGGAGAACAAGGTTTGAAAGGTATTGCGTCCCAACTTGACTTCGATGTCTTCCCACCGCCGATTGTACTGCTCTTGCTGATCTAGGGGAATTTTGCCAATAATTTCGGATTTAAGAATGTCAGTATGAGACAGGTCTAAGCCGCGATCGTTGAGGACTGAGAAGATCCGGTAGGCTGAGTCCATATCAGGGGTGGAAACAACAACTAGCAGGCAGCCTGTAATCACGAATTGGGTTAACCGGATGCACTGATGCTCTGGCAGTTGCTTTAAGCGCTTGAGTAAATGCAGGGCATTATCGCGGATGCGAGCCTGACTATCGGGGAGAATGGCATCCTTCAGGTTGGCTAATTTGCTAAGCCCCCCCTCATCCTGGATGTGCTCACGAAAAAATTGGGCATCTCGATCTCGCAGAGTCAGCCGATAGCGGTTTGGGGTTGCTCTAATAACATTGCCTTTCTCATACAGATAAGCAGTCAATGCCTTGGCCACTTCTTCTGGAACAGTTTCTCGCAAAACGGACAGGAGAATGGTGAGAGTTGTCAGGCGCTGCTGTCCATCGACGACTTCGGCTTTCGTAGAATCATCTGACTTGATAAGGACAATACTGCCCAAGAAGTAAGGGCTGAGTTCTCCGACAGAAGTGTTGTTGTCTCCCAGAAAATCCAGCAAGTCATCAAGTAGAGCTTCTGCCTGTTCAATTTCCCAGGCGTAGGGGCGCTGATATAAGGGAATTGAGAAAACAAAGTCATCGCAGAAGATTTTCTCGATCGGATACTCAGCACCGTGGATTTTAGTTGGCATAGGTTAGTTTCTACACGTAGGGAGGTAAGGAAGCATGAAATGGCTTGAATTTGAATCTATCTTTCAGTCGCAACTAGAGCTGTACCGTAGAAATTTATTTTCTCTACCCGCAGCTCAGTTCTCTGCTTCGTTTATCCATACCGAGGATGTAAACCCTTGATCAAGTCCATCTGAAGGGACGCAATCGCATCCATAATTCCATTCCCTTCTTGATTTTCTTGGATGGAATCTCTAAGGGCAGTGATGTAGCGGATTAAGTCTTGTCTGAGCAGAGGACGATCGTGCTCAACGTTTTGGCGATAGCTCCAAACATCCCAGGCAATCAACCCAATGCCTAACGCTGGATCGACAAGAGTTGACCCCCACTTGGCTACGATTGCAGCTCCTCCTTTGACTAAAAGCTTAGAGCTTGATTTCGCAACTAAAGAGGTAACAACTTTGGTACCTGCACTGGCAGCAGTTACAGCAAGTACTTTAGTAGTGAGATTGCCAGCTAGAGCACTGCCTGATAGACCTAGGCTATTCGTTCCAGTGTTTGCAACAATTTGGGAGAGGTTATCTAAATGACGTTCCCACTCCTGATCAGCAACGTGATAACGACTTTTGACGCTAGCAAATTTCATACCAACCGCTGAAGCATAATTTTTGGCAGTGCGTTCAACAACGTCTTTTAGGTCAGACATTGCGTCTTGATTCAATACGGCTTCAGCAAATTTGCGATTGATGTCTGCCTCCATACGCCTTTTGATAATCTGATCAGCATTCAGATTCTCTACCCTCTCTTCCTCGGTTTGAAGAATTTTAAGTTGAGAATCTAACTTGAATGCCATCCACGCAAAGGGCACACCAAATTCAGTAGCTTTCTGGTGCAAAAAGTTGAAGTACCAATCCAAAAAGGGATGATCAACTTGGGTAATTAGTTTCTGTTCCCAGCGATCTAACTCCCCAGTGACAAATTCTTCAGTGTTTTGGCTAACTTCATTCAAGGCATTAACAAGCTGTCGGTCAATCTCTGACCAGTCATAGTCTATGTTGGTAGTTTCGGCAGCTTGTGCAGAGGTCGATGGAGAAATGTCATCAGCAAATGCACCTAAGGATGGTAGCAGGGTTAGCCAGAGCCAGGTGGCTAATAGCAGAACTCCCACAACTCGTTTTGAAATATCAATGAATCTCATACTATTTCGCTCTAGCTAACTCCATCCAAAGATGCTTGGGTATCTTTCACGATTTGGATTGACCGCAGGATCTCTGCGTCAATTCTGTCGGTGATAGTCATGATTCCATTTGTTGGGTTTTCTAGAACAGATCCTTTAATTTCAGCGATGTAGTCAATCAAGTTTTTGCGGAGAATTGGCTTCTCAATATTGGCAGTGTGGTTGGTATCCCAGACATCCCACAGGATAATGCCAACACCGACGGTGGCATCTAGAAACGTTCCTCCCAGTTTTGCAGCTAGTGTTCCCCCTGTTTTAGCAGCAAGTTTGGCACCAACTTTAGTTGCCATTTTGCCAGCCACGGCAGTCCCAACTTTGGGCAGAAGAGGCACGATGAGCGGCTTAAGAGCGGCATAAGCACCAACTGCGGTGATTTGCTTGAGCGGTAACGTAATTAGCTTACCTTCCACACCAGGTATGGCAATTGAAATATCCTGTAGGTAACGGTTCCACTCAGCAGCAGAAATACCACTTTCAACTGGGATTTGATTGAATTCCTGCCCCAGTTCGCGAATATACGTTTTAGCCGTTTTTAGGGTAATGTTTTGCAGTTGAAATTCGGAGATCTGAGGCACAAGAACCCGTTTGGCAAATTCTTCCTGAAACTCTCTTGTGATTTCTTCAGCGATCTTTTCTTGGGGAGAAAGCTTACTGGGGTCTAACCATTGCTGAAATTTTCCAGTAATGCCTGTGAAGAAACTGTCGTACTGAAGTTGCTTCTGATGGAAGTAGCCAAAATACCAGTCGAGAAAGCTCTCGTCTAAACGTTGAGTCAACCCGTCAGACCATTGCTCTAGCTCTTTGCGGGCAAACGCTTCTGTTTTAGCATGGGCGATTCGCATCTTATCTTTAGCCAATTGCTCGAACCGGCTCCAATCTTGTACAGGCAGTGAAGATGGAACCGTAGGAGTTTGGATAGTGGAGGTAGGGGTAGCAGCAGTCTGAACGATCGCTGGTGGATCTATATCATCAGAAAGTGATCGCACCATAAACCACTGACCAATCATGGGAATGATCACAACGACCAAAACGGTAGCCCAAATCAATGGAGCAATGCGCTTAGAAATCCTTAAAAGCTTGCCTAAAGCGCCTGCTGTTTTCGGCTCCGAACTATTCTCTTTATCCTTATGAACTGAAGACTGTTCCAGCAGCTCATTGAGTGACGTAAAAAAGGTTGGCTTCGGCTCATCCGAAAACCGATCAGTATGCCAGAGGCAGAATGGAGTTTGAGCAACTTTGGAATAATTACTGAGCTGTTGTCTGAGAGCTTCGATTGAGATGCTCATTTCCGTTGCAACATCTAGAATTTGGCGTTCGATCGTCCCCTCATCACTTGCCAGGAGATTTGTGAACTGAGCTGTATACTGCTCATCATATGGAAAGAAATCGATTGTCTTCCAGTAGGTCACACCACGTTGCTGATGTTGGTAACGCTCAAGATTTTCTGATGTTGGTTGAATGGTAATAGAGGCAATCATCTGTAATTCTCTTTAGTTGGCATGGTAAATGCATACCTGCATTGAACATGAGCAGATATTTATATTCAGAGAAAATTCTCAATCAAGTAATCAAGAATCATCCGAAGCAAAGTTGAGTCAAGTGAGCTAGCAAGATTAGTTAGCCTGCATAGATTAGAGACAGATAGACTTAGGCAAATGGATAGCTAACAGATTGAACACATAGAGTGAAGAAGTTATCCCTATTTAAAGTGCCCCAGTTGTTAACGATAGAAACAACATGAATATGGATTTGGCACGATCGCGGCTATTTCCACAACTGTGGTAACGGATAATCGCTGAACAATTAAGTTTCTGTTGCAAATTCTTCGGGGTCGATGTCGTGGTTGATCCAGCGGGCGGCTTCCCGTGCAGATTGCATTTCGGGTGGTACTCGGATGGTGTGAATATGCCCGGTTGAAGGGCAGGTCATTTGCAGAAAATGAATGGGTACTTGTTCTTCAAGGGGCATAGGTTTACGATCGCGGTGCCAATACCATCGTCGTAGAGCAAGCCACTCTTCGGGGCTGAGGTCTGGTCGAGCATCGCGTGTCATCATCGCTGGCAATGATAGCCGTCGCCGTTCAACAAAGCCGGTATCGGTGGGGATTTGCACCAGGGTGTACTCACGCCAGGAATCTAAGGCAATGGCATTGAGTTCATCACAAATGCGAGTGAAGCCGATCACTTGAATCAGGACACGTCGTAGTTCCGCATTGCGTTGATCCAGGATCCATTCGGACTTCCACTCCGATGGCGGGAGTTGCCCATAGTGTTCGGGGAGATGGACTCCGTGGTAAGCATAAACGCTTAACCCATCAGCGAACGAGATGGCAGGCTTGGCTTCAGCGTGAGGTCGATACTGAGGATCAAACAACAGTTCTGTAGGGCGATTACAAACAAGTACAGCTTTTTCAAATGGGTACAACCAACCGCATTCACAGACAATGTTTTGAAAGGTTGCCCACAGTTGCATATTGCAGGAGACACCCAGGACTGAAATACAAAAGTCGGTGAAGGCGGCGAAACTTGCCCACGCCTCTGGTTTAATCACCTGACCTCGGCGTAAATTACCTAATGGGGTTTCCAGTTCTCTCAACCATCCACTCCAGACGGCAATGGTCAAGTGTGGAACCAGGGTTGACCCAAATCTGTCCGTTCTAAAGTCATAGGTTTGCGCTAGATCTGTCCAACCAGCATCAAATAGCCCGTTTTTGAGTGATTCTTCTAGCTCTCCTTTGAGATCGAACCAACGCGCTAACCCTAGTTCATGGGCAATTTTTGCCTCTGAATAGCGGCGCAGACAAGTGCTGGTGTCTTGAGGGCTTTGATAGAACAGTACCGTTGGGCTGTCTAAATTCTTGAGTTGATAAAGAGCATGTACAGCGTCAGTCACTTTTTGGGGGTCGATCGCCGTTGTTGAGTGGGCAATAGCTCGCCATTTTTCTTGATAAATCGGCAGCAGCGCTTCTTGGTCAGCCGTCATTGTTTTAGTCGATGACATCGCGCCAGACCTCCTCTAAGCTGAGGTTCCGTTGCAGGTCGGGATCGTATTCCCGTTGAATTCGGATCATCCAGTCGCCCTGGGGAATTGGAATCGCTTGATGTTCTTCATGGCTGAGGAGAGCAGTCTCTGAGAGAACTCGGAGATAGAGGATACCATTTTCTTCATATAGCTCAGCGTTACCTTCACTGATCCGATGGCGGTGCCCAGTGGCTTCTCCTTCGGCGAGGGTGAGGTGGGGGAGTTTCCGGTTTGTTTGCTGCGCTTGGAGTCGGTCAGGCAGGGGAGTAAGAATCACATCTCCCTGGCGGATTGGTTTGTACATGGGGTTTCTCCTGTGATCAAAGGATAGAGTTAAAACAGATCGAGTTGTTCTTGGTCAGGAGGAATCAGGTCGAGTTGTTTTTGGGTAGAGGGAAAGGTGGCATCAGGGGTAATGGGTTTGGCGGGTTCTTTGCGGCGTTTGGATTTGCCGCCTAATTTTTCTGCTTCTGCCCGCTCTTGGTTGAGTTTTAGCAAACGAGCGAGAACTTCATCGTGGACTTCTTCGGGCCAGCGGTAGCGCCAGGGTTTCTTGCGTTTGCGCCCCTCACCCCCTGCCCCTCTCCCACTAGGGGCGAGGGGAGAATCGTCTTCGTCTTCGTAGTCGAGCAGGAATTCGCAGTCGGTGGGGATGTCTGTCCAACCGTAGGCATCAAGGACGGCGCGATCCATTTGGGCATGGAGCTCGCGCAGTTTGAGGATGTCGGGGTTGGTTTCATCAGGATCGTGAAAGCGGTTGTAGGCGGTGGTGAGTCCTTCGTTGTAGCGGATCATAAGATCGGCGCGGAACTCGTAGTAGGTTTTGCCTGCGGCTTCGAGGGTGGGGTTGGTTTCCCAGTCAGGGGGAAAGGGAAAAGTTTCAAAACAATCAGAGGGAAAGTAAGTTAAGCGTTCTTCATGTGTTGTTGTAAAAAATCGAGTCCAAATTTCATGCACTTGAGACTGCATGACACAAAAAAATTCAAAACTCGCATTTGGAAAGATAACTAATCTCTCTGAATAAACTGCTCCAGAAGGAAGAATGGCGAAAGCAAAATGTTGGGTAACACGGGAAATAACTAACACCCGATCGCACTGAGCGATCGCTTTAAATAAAGCAGGTGTATACCTTCCCCATAACCACCATCTTGTTTTACGTCGCAGGGCATCACCGTTATTACCTAGTTCTTGACGGGATGGCTTAACCTTTTCTTCAACGATCGCCATCAAGTCAGGATATTGGCGTGCTTCATCTTCTTTCATATCGCCAAAATTGATTACATAGCGATGATGCGAATGAGTTGGGCTGCTGTTCACTTCCTCACCGCCGATGTAGGGAAAAATTCGTTCTGTATTGCGGGGATGTTTTTCGATTAAGCGGTGCATTTCGGCAATGGGTGTTGCATCCGGGTTAGAGTCATCAAACGTAAACCCCATGCCTAATACATAGCTGCCCACAAAACTCTTGTTAGCATTTGCTAGCAACACGGCAGGGTCATCATTTCCGCCTTTAGCAAACAAAAATGCCGTAATTTTTTCAACAGGTTTGCCATCTAGAATAATGGGAGGTTTATAACTCATCATTTGGCTCCTCATATTCCACGATCGCGGCAATGGCAAACACAATTTCTTGTAAGTCAGCGGTCGATAAAGTTCCTACTTTGCGAACGAAACGTTTGGTATCTACACTTCGCAACTGCAACACATCTGCCGCTGATGTTTTTGTTAATCCATTTGTTTGGGTCGGTTCAATGCAAACGTGCCAGAGGTTAGAAGCAAAATAAGGTTTCCAATCTGTAACGGGAACAACCAGCTTGAGCGGCAGCTTGCCAACCACATCAGAACTGACCACAACAGCAGGGCGAGTCTTTTGAATTTCTGCTCCGATCGTTGGATCAAGATTGACTAACCAAACTTCTCCACGCTTAGGACTCGTCATAGGTTGCCTCAACGTCCAAATTTACCCACTCTTGCCATGCTGTATCTTGCTCATAATGCTCTGACATGGCTGCGGCTTGTGTCGCCAGAATGCGCTGACGTTCTGCCATTGGCAATTTCATAAAAGCACGGCGATCAAGCCCCTCAGTTGCGGATAGGTTTTCTCCAACCGATACACACCCAATGAATCCGCTCTCTTTAAATTTCTCATAGGGATTGCCCTCAGCGTTTGCCTTTGATTGATCGACCTGCGGATATCGCTTTTTCAGGATTTCAATAAAATCCATCAGCAATAGTTGAGCCTCTTCTGGCAAAGCTTGAATATCTTGTTGCATCTGTTCCAGGCTAGACATTATGAATCACCTCCAGCGATCGCTTTCTCGCGGGTAACTGTCCCGATCTTCATGATATGCACTAAACTGACAACCACCGCCGCTAATCCGGGCCACTTATAACGGCGAGTGGCGTTGTAAATCATGCCGCCATTGTTGCAAATAAACCGGAGTCCCGTACTGCGGGTGTCTCCCTGGGCAATGGTGTTAGTCGCAATGAGTCCCATGGTGCCGCCAAACCGGAGCAAAGTGTGCGATCGCCTAAAGAAGTGCGCCACCAGATCCGCATTGCCATGAGATTCGGGATGCACGATTTTCAACCAATCCAGATATCCTTCAGGGTGGGCGTTAATCGTTGTATTTTTTCCCGCAAAAGGTGGATTTCCAATAATTGCATCAAACCCCGGATTCTCTCGCTCAAACACTTCAGGAAACTCTAATTCCCAGTTAAACGGCTGTATTGCCTTCGCTCCCGTTGTTAGCTTGGCAACGACCGATTGAATCTCTGACTCATTGACCAATCCCTTTTCATAACCAATCAACTTACCGCCAAATTCCTCACGATATTTCTGCCGTTGTTTGGCATTGTCACCCGCAAAGAAAGAGGCGATTGCGACTTTTGCCGTTAAGCGAGCAGGTTCTAAGGTGCGTTCCACATCTTGCAATAACGCCTGTTTGGTTTCTGCATCCCCATCCGATCGCGTATCCGACGTTTGAATCTGCTGCCGAAACGCCAGTGCCTTGGTTGCCGACTGCTTCATCAACCGCTTGTGGTCTTCAAAAAACGTGGGCTCATAGGCGGCACTCGCCCCAAAGCTACCAATCTCCGCTCTAGTCAGCCCCACCAACGAGTCACCACACTTGAGCGCATGATCCAAAAACGTAAACGGTAAATCTTTTGCCAGCGTCACCAACCACAGCGACAACCGCGCCAGGTTCACCGCAAACGGGTTCTTATCCACCCCATACAAGCACCGCTGCGCCACCAATCGCCGCGCCACCACCACATCCTCCACCATCTCCGGCAGATCCGCAGGCTTCCCGTGATAATTCCAGGCTTCCACCAGCTTGTCTGCCAACTGCCGACAGGCTTCCACCAAAAACGCCGCCGAACCCATCGCCAGATCGCACACCTTCAGATCTAACAACTGCTCTGGTGTGGGATGCTCCCCTAAATTCTTCAGCACAGGCTCCAGCGTCTTCTCCACGATCGGCTGCGTCAACTTCCGAGGCGTGTAGTGCGACCCCGATCGCCGCCGTTCCTCTCCCGGTTGCAAAAACAGACTTCCTGCCGCTAACAAGTTTGGGGTTCGCGGTGAAACCCGCCGACCAATGGCAGCGGCAATGTCCTCAGCGGTTTTTGCCTCTTTCAGTTCCTTCAGGGCTGCCCCTTTCAGTTCACACTCTGCCGCTTTGAGAAAATTGACGCGGTCTGCTGGCTTTGCCGCCAAAAGCTTGTCTACATCCACCACCACATCTTTTGGACGAACGGCGATCGATCGTCCGTGGGCAATCTCCACCTCATAGCCCATGATTGCCTCATAGACTGAGCCAATCTGCTCAACGTCGAGGGCACGATAAGACAACCGCTCTCCATCTAGCACCAGCAGCTTATCCAGCATCCGGTAAATCACCCCATCTGAGATGCGAGGGGCTGCAATTCTGCCGAATGTGGCAAAGTGAGAAGCGATCGGGCGACCTTCCAAAAACGGATACTCATCGGGGTCAAATAACTGCCCATGTCGCGCCGGAAGATACTCTTCAGTGGGTCCACCTCCGTCATACACCAGCCGAAACAGACTTAACAGCGTTGCCCACGCTCCATACCGCTGATCCATCGTGTCTGGGTAGTTGCCTGCATCCTCCCGCAGCTTCTCATACAGCCCCGACACCGCGTAGTTGCGCTGATACACCTCATCATCCGGCATCAGCCCTTCATCTTCGGCATATAGCAGGAACACCAGCCGCATCAAAGTAGCGATCAGTCCCCCATAGATATGCTGTGGGTCAGTTTCAGCTAACTCTCTGAGGATCTTTCCATTCACTGCCGCATCCGCCGCCTGAAATCCCCGCAACAGTTCCCACAGTGCGTCTAAAACCTGACCCGACAGCTTCGTTGAAACCTCTGCTTGATAATTCCGGCTATCCTCCAGCAACCGATTCAACCGTTGATTCTCCGGCACATTAAACAGCCGATCTTCCCCCAGCAGCAGATCGAGCGCACCCAAAATCAACCGACCCGGAACCTCCGTCATTGCCTGGATGGGAAAGGTCAGATGTCCAGAAGACTCACCCTTGGGCGCGTAGACCAACCGAAGTTCTGTTCCATTCACGAGTAGCCCAGCATTAACCCCTGTCTCCCGCAGCAACCGCTCAAACTTTGCCTGAATGCTAGCTTGCCAACCATGCCCAGCCACCGATGCCGGATCATCCTCATCAAACGGCAACCCCGGTGCAACCTCCTGAATCAACAGCACCCACTGATCGCTGTCAGGATCACGAACCGCATAGGTCGGCTTCAATACTTCCCCATAACTGGGCAACGACACCGATAACTCTTCTGGCAAGTCATTTGGATTGGATGTGCCGATGAGGTCGCGATCGCGCCACCCTAAAACCTTCTGCGTAAACGCTGGGAAGTTCTCAATCCAGGCGATCTTGTCATCCTTGTGGCGCGGAATGGGTTCCGTCGAAATGACCGCTTGCAACCGATCCTGTAAATCAACCAGTTTGCCGCGATCGATTACCGCCTGGGCTTTCACCAGGGCTGGCGGTGAAACGACCAGTCCAACGGGTTGAAGCAACCCAAGCCATTCTTTGTGTCTGAGGATATCGAGATCGGTTGCCATAATTCCCCTCCTCAACTTGAAACGGGCCAGAGATAAACAACACCAACTGGCTCAATGCGCTCAGCCTTGATCTGGTAGGTCTGCCGAATGCGCTCCGGCTCACTCAGGATTTCCTGCTCCAGTTCAGCGACTCGCTTCTCCCAATGCCGTCGATCGCTGTCAATCTGTCGTCGTTCGTCTGGGTTGAAGAGAGACAACTGCTGGGTTTCATACTGGTTGAACTGCTTGAGAATGCGATCGCGCTGTTCCTCCAGCAACGTCTTCATTTCTGCGGATTCCTTCTCCCCCCGTTGTTCCAACTTGCGTTTCGCACGATCGGTTAGCTCTGTAGCTCGACGCTCCAAGTGAGGCAATAAATCCTCAACGTCTCTTGCCGTGTGAACTTTCAGCTTATCGATTAAGGCATTGGGCACTTCTCTTAATCGGGGATGCGCTAAAGAATCTTCAAGAATCTGTAACACATCCTTCTTCTCCCCTTCACTTAAGGGGCGCAGCTTGCCTCTACCTCTGGCATCTGGGTCAATCCACTCGGCGGCAACCACAACGATTTCATCATGCAAGCGAGCGGCGCGATCGCCATACAGCGACAACCTTCCGAGAATCAGCACCCGTGGAATTGGGTCATCCGTGCGGCAAACACAGGCACGGGTCAACTCATCATGCAAAAATCCCTGGGAAAGAAATCGACCCAAAAGCCGTTGTACAATCCGATGTTCCAAATGCAGATGCACGACCTGCCCATCCAGCGAACCCGGATCTCGAAAGACCACGGGACGAATCGGTGCTTCTTTCCGCCAATCCCATAGCTTTTGGGTTTTCTGCCGGGGTGCTCGAAGGGTGTCCAACGTCGTCGCCCAGGTTGGATCAGCCCCTGCTTGTTGGTCGAGGGTTGGCACGATCCACTGACTCCGTTCCTCATCCCCAACGGCTGCCGCTGCATCCAATGGCTTAAGTGGTTCTGCCCCCATCAGCTCTAAAGAGACCGATAGTGTATCTCGAAAATGGCGATCGTCCAGTCCTAGCCACAGTTTGGAGTCCCTGAGCATGGATTCCAGTTCTACTTGCTGCTGGCGCAGTTTGTCCTGCCGTAATCTAATCGCCTCCAACTCCTCAGTAATGGTGCTGGTGCGATCAGTGGAGTCTGAATTCGATTGATCTGAGGTGGCGATCGCCTCTGTCAGCTTCTGGATCTCCGCCTTACGAATTCCGTTATCCAATAGCTTCGAGACGTTCTTCTCCACTACAGGAGACAAACTTCCCAGTTCCTCTTGGATTTGCCTGGTCTTTTTCACCAAAATATCCAACACCCTGTCTTCCACCCGCTGCGCCAGCACAAAATAGTGGCAACGAACCTCCTCCTCTCGTTGAAGCTTGCGGTCAATGCGCCCATTGCGCTGCTCCATTCGGCTGGGATTCCAGGGCACATCAAAATGGAACAGGTCGGCACAGTGGTTTTGGAGGTTCACCCCCTCTCGGGCCGCATCCGTCGCAATCAGAATCCTGAGGGGATGGCGAGCCGGGTCAGTGTTAAAGGCTTGTTTGATATACTCCCGCTGTTCGTCGCCCATCCCGCCGTGAAAGGTATCAATGCGATCGCGATCGGAGTTAGCAATAATGGCTCCGAGCTGCTGTTCTAGATAGCGTTTGGTGTCGGTATACTCAGTGAAGATTAAAACCCGTCGATTGAGCCAGGTTGCTCCTGGTTTACCTAGATCGGGACAGAGATGCTGCCGTATCCAGTCCTCCAGCTTTTTCACCTTGCTATCGCGTTCATGTCTTGCCTGCTCTGCAAGTTGGGTCATTTCCTCCAGCAGGTCAAGCTCGCGCTGTGAGATAGCGGCACTTGCTACTTGAGTTGCCTTTTCCATCTGAGCGGCTTCTTCCTTCAGCACCTCATCCTCATCCAAATCCGCTCGATCGTCATCATTACCTAGCGATTCTTGCAGCAGAGAGTAGTTCTGCTGGGCAGTGGATTGTTGTTCCGCCTGCCGCTCGATCGCTCGACGATGTACTTTCAATGTGCGAGCAAACGCCTCAATGGATGACAGTAACCGTTTCTGAAGGGAAGTCAGAACTAGCAGGGCGGCTGTTTGTGTGAATTTCGGCGCATCCTTCAACCGCTCCTCCCGACATTGCCGGTACTCCTGAAGCAGTTGGGAGAGCTTCAGTTCAGGAGCATCTTCGGGTAAGTTGTTAACGATGACCGGGATAATCTCGCGTTTTGGGAAATCCGCATTGTTAATTTCCCGCAAGTCCTGCTTGAGTCGCCGCACCATTACGGCATCCAATAGCTTCTTGCTTCGTACAGGTACACCCCGACAAAAACGCTGTGGATCGAGGATTTCGAGCAGTGCCGCAAAACTATTAGAGTGCCCATTGTGGGGCGTGGCGGAGAGAAATAGTTTGTGCTCAAACCGGGGTGCTAAGTCACGCACCGTTCGAGTTAACTGGGAATCGATCGCATAACGAGACGCACTGGCGGGAGCCGCATTGTGGGCCTCATCCAGAATTAGCATCGACCCAGCCGAAAAATCTTGAAGCCAATCCCTCAAAGGAGCCGCGTATGTTTCATCTCGCAGCAGTGAATGGGAAATGATAAATCGGGTGTGAGTTTTCCAGGGATTAATGCCATAACCCCGTTCCCGTCGTTTGGAGGCAACAAAGTCGCGATCGTAGATGATGAAGGTCAAACCAAAGCGGCTTTCCATCTCATCTTTCCACTGGCGCACCACTGAGGGAGGGCAGGAAATGACCACTCGCTTAATCTTCTGCCGCATCAGCATCTCGCGTAAGATCAGGCCTGCCTCGATCGTCTTGCCCAAACCTACATCGTCGGCAATAAACAGATTGACTCGCGGCATTCGTAGCGCTTTCCGTAACGGCTCTAGCTGGTACGCCTTCACTTCAATTCCGGCTCGATAGGGAGCCTGGAACAGTTTTGGGTCAGTGGAGGTAACACAGTTCCAGCGCAGCGCATGGAGGTACGCCGAGAAATAGCGGGGATTATCAAACCCTCGGTTTGCAACTGCCTCCCAGGAACTTGCCTCAAGGATTTGAGCATCAATTTCCCGCTCCCAGAAAACCTCCAGGGCATCGCCTTGAGCATCATCCTCCAAGCAGGCTAAACGCACTCTGGTATCACCGACAGGAGAATCGGCAGGAATCACATCTTCAACCAGGTATTGGCGTGAACGAACTCGAATAATTTGCCCAGGTTCGAGAATCGTAGATGTCATCCTTACCCCTTAAATAAACAGTAATCAGACAGTGCTCAGTCCAGATCTCAGCCGAAAACAAGGCATTATTACCCGCTAGAGAGCGATCGCTCCCCAACTAGGTTGCCCACTTTTATTCACAAGCATCTAAAAAATTGCAATATGCCCATGATGGCATTCACAATAGAAGAGTGGCAAGTACAAAGTGTACGTACAAATTAGGAACTTATGGGACGAAAGGGGCAATCCATTACGCTTTCTCTATCAGAGCAGGACAAAGCCCGATTAGAAGCGATCGCCGATGAGCAGGGAATGCGATGGGGCACTCGCCCCAATATTTCCCGCTTGATGGAAGCGATCGCCCGCCAAGAACTGCTGATTAATCGCAACAATAATTGGTCAGATACTCGCATTCGAGCACTGTATCAATCTATCCAATTACTGACAGATGCAGGCCACCCCGAATCGGCTCAAGTAGTTGCCCAACTTCTACTAGAGCGAAGTGAACTATCCATTCCTTTAAGAAGCGAGATTGAGCGCTATCTTGAAATACCGTTAGCTCCCTGGCGATTGGAAATTGACCAATATATTCGCCGCCAAATTCCGTTTCAACTGACGTATCGAGATGCCGTTGATCGTCCCTGGAGTTTCACGATCTGTCACGCTAAGATTACACCCTATGAGCAGCGGCAGTATTTGGAATGCTGGTGTGAAGAAACCGAAGGGAACCGAGACCTACCTGAGTTACAGCATAACTGGACATTACGTTTAGACCGGATTCCTGATGCTGCTCTCAGTTCGGTTCGCAAACGATGGCGACCCCATCTTGATGTCCTTGAGGTCGAGATGCACCTATCTAGAGGATTAGCCTTTGCCTACGAATCCAAACCGGCTGATGTGAGGAATGAATGGTTGAGCGATCGTCATCCACCCGTTCGTCAAATCGTGCGCCGGATCTCGAATACCTTTTGGTTCTTTCGTGAGATCATGCGCTACGGAGAAGACTGCATCATTGTCTCGCCAGAACCGGTGCAGGCAAAATTCAAGCAAAAGCTGCAAGCTATGTGCGAGCAATATAGTTTGAGTGGAGTCAATAACATGTAAAAGCCTAATTTTGGGGATATTGATGCAGCCGCTTTAGCCTGATGCCTTCGACTGAGGCATCGGTAGTCGATATTTGGACTTCACCGATCCGCGATCGCATTGCTGCCATCAATGACTTCGTCGAAGCTGGGTACGAAGTGCATGTCAACTTTGCGCCTGTGATTTACTACCAGGACTGGCTCGCAGACTATCAGCAGTTGTTTGAAGAAATTGATGATACCCTTTTGCCTCCCGCCAAGGAGCAGTTGCAAGCAGAAGTGATTCTCCTGACCCACAACGATCGCCTGCACGAGGTTAATTTAGGCTGGCATCCTCAGGCCAAAGGCTTGCTGTGGCAGCCCAACTTACAGGAAACCAAGTTGTCTCAAACGGGGGGCAAGAATGTGCGCTACAAGCGGGGTTTGAAAGGAACACTGGTCGATGGGCTCTGTGGGGCATTGGAACAGCAGTTGCCGTACTGCACCATTCGCTACGCCTTTTAGTTCCCATCGTCCCGTGTAGTAGTCCCATAAGGTTCTCAGGTTTGGGGACATCGCAGAGGTCGATCGCCCATTTAACCTTGAGCCATGCGGTTTAGGTGGGAATACAAACATTCGGCGCACAGAGGCTTAGAAGCGACAAGGTTGTGACGGCGAGGGACTCCACGTTCAAGCTGCGAATCACATGATTGTTGGTATCAGCAATGTACAGGTGATCGCCCGCGTAAGCCACTCCCGAGGGTTCTGAGAGCCAGGCATCGACTCCAATACCATCCGCCAATCCAGGGGTGCCCCGACCCGCGACCCGGCGGCAGTCTCCCGTTACAGGATGCACTCGCTTGATGGTGTGATTGTATGTGTCAGCCACCCACAGAAACCCTCTGGCGTGGACTAACCCAGAACAATGCTGGAATTGAGCCTGCGAACCCATCCCATCACGATCACCAAAATGGAATAATTCACCAAGCCCACAGAGAGTCTGCACGACGGACAGGGAACCAAGAGTGATGGCCCGAATTGAACTGGTTTCACTATCGGCAACAAAGAGTCGAGTGCCATCCGTTGTGATGCCATGCGGCTGGGCAAAGGCTGCGACTTCAAGCGAACCATCCACACAATATTCTGCGCCTGTGCCGAGGTAAGTCTGGATAGTGTGATGCACCAGATCCATCACCCAAATTTGATGGGAGCCTGCCATGGCGATGTAGAGGGCATGATCAAGGCATACTAAATCCCAGGGAGAGTTTAATTCCAGCGTCA
The DNA here is from genome assembly GCF_050753385.1 of Pantanalinema rosaneae CENA516. Classification (NCBI taxonomy): domain Bacteria; kingdom Bacillati; phylum Cyanobacteriota; class Cyanophyceae; order Leptolyngbyales; family Leptolyngbyaceae; genus Pantanalinema; species Pantanalinema rosaneae. Next base: position 45,436 of record NZ_JBLZFZ010000019.1, on the reverse strand, counting down.
GGGCGTTGCCACCCTGGGGGAACAGCACCGGGTTTTGCCGTCCGGTCCCGGCGATCGTGCAGACGGTTTTTTGCCGTAAATCAATGGCGCGCAGTCGATGATTGCCAGCATCCGCAACGTAAAGGACTGAATTGGACGCATCCAATGCCATGCCTTGGGGAGCCGAAAACTGAGCAATTTCCCAGTCTCCATCCTGCCAGCCTGCCACCCCCGTCCCGATCGTCGCTTGGAAGGTGCCATCTAACTGAGTGATGACAATCCGGTGGTGTCCCGTATCTGCAATAAATAAGGCAGCACTCCGTTCATGGGCAAGCACCTTCCCTGGAAAGGCTAAAGGCGTTACTGCCAGGGGATCGACAGGAATCATATCCTGTAAGCGTTTCTCACTCAGGGTGGCTTTGCCGGTGTGTTCCTCAATCAATCGCGCAATCAAGTCATCCAGGATTTGCCGTCTACCTTCGCCTGCCAGAGTTGTCACGATATACCCCTGCGGATCAATCAGCACAAAGGTGGGATAGGCACGGATCGAGTACTGATCCCAGAGGGTGTGATCGCGATCAACCACAACAGGATGGGTGATGCCGTAGCGCAAAATTGCCTGGTGGATGCTATCTAGATGCTGTTCCTGGTCAAACTTGGCCGTATGCACCCCGATAATAGTGAGCTGACGCGAATATTTCTGCTCCAGGTAATGCAAGTCAGGGATGACATGCAGGCAATTGATACACCCGTAAGTCCAGAAGTCAAGCAGCACAATCTGCCCACGTAGAGCTTGCAGGGACAGGGGATGCTCGCAATTCAGCCAGGGCAAGGTGGGAGGGAATTGGGGTGAGCGCAGGCGAACCATGAGGTTAAGCATTCCACACAACGAAGCTTAAACCCATTATCCTGTCAGTTCTGAGCAACACCCCAGCGTTCTCTACCCCTATCTCAAACTTGCTGCCATCAATATCCTTTCAAATCTCCTGGGGTCGATCAGGGACTGCTGGTCAGGTCACCCCTGAAGCAGTTAGTAGCCATCCGCCATCTGGCAGATGGGGCGCGGTCGAACACGACGAAATGCGTGTACGGTGTCCTTCGCTTAACCTCGATCGATCGCGGAACACTTACCCCGCTCAGTCTACCGTTCCATCTGCATCTGAAGTTCAAATAACAGCACCTCCCAATCACTTTTGGTCAACTCCGCTTCCGGTGTGCCAAACACTTGCTGGATAAACTGCTCCCGCTGTAACCCTGTCCAGCCAAGCTGCTGCATGCACTCCTCACTCACCTCTTGCAGCACTTCCACAGGGATGGGATAGTGTTGCACCACCTCCCGCAACAACATCGGCGACTCCAGGAAATCTGTTAAGTCAGGCCGCACATACCAATCGGCTTGCTCCAAGGCAAACGCTGGCGGGGGCGCTGTGAAGTAAATCGCATCCAGTTCATCGTCCACCCACAACCAACCCACCATCCGGGCGATCGCCAACCAATCTTCTTCGTCTGGCTCCAGGGAGCGAGCTTCCACAGCCAACAAGTCTACCTGGTTGAGCGGATTGTACACCCCGATCGACCAGGCTAACGCCGCTTCCTCGGGGTGGTCTTGGTGCTCCTGAGCTAACAGTGCTTCGATCTCTGCCTGCCTCGCTGCATTTTGATCGGGTTTCTCAACCGGCTGTGGCAACCGAGCCGTTAACTGCTGGATCTCCTGCCACCCAGTGTTGATCTTCTGCCGCTTCGTTACTCTTGGTGCTCCAAACCCACCTGGCATAGCTGCTCTATCCTCTAACTCATCTAACGACAAGTTCTGATCAACATCACCCACTGCCCCGGCACTGATGGGTTCCGGCTGGGCAACTTCCTGAAAATATTGCTGAGCTTCCCCCACCAAAATCGGATCGCCACTGTCTAGCCATGACTGCATCTTAGCAAGGTGCTGCGCCGCTCTGAGCGAACGCGGGTCGTTGAACCTAACTGGAACCCCTGTGGAAAACCCCCCAGACCCCCCAGCATCTAATTGCCCAACCGCTTGCCCTTCAAGGGCAGCGGCAGGGAGCACAAACTTATTAGGGTCAATCGGCTGGCTTTGCCCTTCCAGACTGGGTTTAAGGCAGGCAATATCCGCTGGTTCGATTTCCACAGGGTGGTCTTCCGCTCCCAGACTGGGTTGGAGATGTTGGGGATGCCATAACTCCTGGTACTTATCTAGCGTTTGGCTACCTATGCCATAGGCTTTAATCGCTGCTTTACGGGCGGTCACTTGGCTGGGTAATGCGTTTTGGGACAGCAGGTCAGCCACCGCTTGGCTGATCCGATCACGCGCACTCTGCGCTTGCTGTTGATTCCAAGTTGGCATAGCAGGAGTATTCGGGGCGAGCTGAGTGGTTGGCTTGGCACTCTGTTTACTACCAAAGGCATAGTAGTGACTGGCTTCGACGGCGGCTCCCCACTCTTGGGCACGTTGGTCGATTTCATGTTGGTGTCGTGACCAGTCCGCATACCCAGGCAGCGATCGGGCAATCCGCGCAATATCTTCCACCAAGGCAGTGCCCGTTAACGGCGCTTCCGCATACAGGACATGCCCAAAAATATATGAGCGCATGGCGATTCGACCTAACAAGCGATTCGTTTGCCCATAGCCCGTCCACCCCGGCTCAATCTCGGCATTCAGGTCATTCAAGAATTTATTCGCTTTGCCGGTTAAGCGAAACTGACGGCGGCGGGCGGTGCAGAGTATGTGATCCAGGGCGGCTTCATCCACCGCGTTCCGCCGCTGCGCCAACTGCCACTGCTGTACAAAGGTCTGCTGATCGCCCCAAATCAGTTGCAGGTCACTGTTGATCAGGTACGACCCGGCTTGCATCGGCAGGCGATGCCCGTGATACAGGCTGGGTTCACCACTCGGGGAATACGGCTTGCCGTGGGGAAACACTTCCAACTGCCCCGGCACTAATTTGAACCCGGCATTTTCCAGCAGCGTCGTGACCGCCAAGGCGATCTTCCAGGTCTTCTGCTCGGTGTCAAAGGGCAGATATAGGTGCATCCCACCGCTATAGCTGGAGGTACACAGCACAGATTGCACTAAGCCCAACACCTCCAAGGTCGCAACCATTCGTCGCCATGCCCAGCGATCATGACTCGGATGGTACACGCTACCCTTATCGATGTCCAGCAGCAGGTAACGGGTGGTTGCACCAAACCGCACTCCATACAAGTAACTGCCTTGTTGAATCAGGCGATCGCTGAGCGGATAGCGGCTTTCGGTCTTCCACTCTGGGCGCTCATCAGGATTCGGATGCTCGGCCCATAAGTAGTCATAGCGATGTGGCCAGAGGGCGAGAAAGGCGTCACCCCATTCTTGGATTGATTGAAACTGCGGGGCGGGAGCGGACTTCATGCCTTGTCCTCCCACCCGATATAACTGCTCACATGCACAATAAAACTCCCTATGTCAGTAGCGATGACGAATAGGAAGCCATGCAAAATTTAGGGCAATTGGTCAAAGATATTGCATCATTTGACAAATTCCCACTAAAATTGTCATAGCAACGCCGGGCGACCTAACACTGCTTTTCTCGTTGCTGGTTAGCGTCCCCGCATCCTATCCAAATTGTGAATTAAGTCTTCCGCCCCCTCTGTTCCAGCAGACGGGGTTCTGACTTTTAAAGGGTATTTAAGTTATTTAGTCACCTCCTGTACCTTACAAAGGGGCAAACTTGTTGGCTGATCAAAATTCGGATCAGTGTGTCTAGATCTAAGCGCAGATCCCCAAAAATGCAGCAATTTTTGCAAAAATCTTCGAACCGCTACGGGATTATCGGTCTCCCCTTCAACAAAGCTCGGGCGTAGTATCGACCAACTGTTGTAGTGACCAGGCAGCATAGTGGAGCCACCCAAGTAAGCCTTCAGTAAATAGGAGAGCTTAACTTCAGAGGCTTGATGCTTCGGATAAATCGACACGGCTTTGAGCGCTTCATATAGGTAGACAAAACTTATATTTAGCAAGGCTTTCCGAGAATAGCCAATTCTCTCTAGTTGTTTCCGGGTAAGGCTATAAATACCCTTACCCAGTCTAGATTTGGACGGTTGTACAAGCGGTACTGTCATAGCGACTGCCCTCATTTTGATTTGTCATTTTTGGGCAGTGGAATTTTTCCTTGGTCTTCAGCCCCCTCTATGACTTTTTGCAGCAGATATGCCGCTAGATTTGCCACGGGTCTAGCCTCTGACTCTGCCCAAGTTTCCAGTTTTAGATAGATCCCATCCGGTAGGGTGACATGAATGCGCTTACTCACGGATTCTTGTGTGTCAATGTTGCTTAGATGATACATCTCAGTCTCCATAAAGCCTCAATTCTAGCTTTTTAGGCACTATATAGATTCAGATCAGCTACAAAGAGCTACAAATATGTTAGATTTCTCTACAAAGGGTAAGCGTTGATGAGCTGTATCGACGATCCCACCGATCTATTAGCTCCGTCATACGTTGATTCTCCTTAGTTCTGCTTAGAAGTCTCATGTCAAACCACATTTTTATCCCACCGATCGCTCTATCGAATTCTGTGCCCCTGCCATCTCCCCTACCAATTCCAAAATTTCAAATCGGGCAGGATGTGTTCTGGGCTAATGTTCCTTCTCAAGACTGCAAAATTGCATGAACTTCGGCACCTAATTCTCCGGAGACTTCGGCACTGAAGTGACAACTACTTCGGCACCGGATTCTCCGGATGCTTCGGCACTTAATTCTCCGGAGACCTCGGCAGGTCATTCACATCCAACTTCGGCACCTGCGCCTACACTGCACACACATTAATGAGCAGAAGTAGGAGCACCGATGAAACGACAACAAGGAGGATTACTGCCGATGGCCAAATTTCGAGAAATGGTGCGTTTGCACGAGCTAGGACACAACCAAAGCGCCATCGCTCAGAGTTGTGGAGTTGCCCGTTCCACGGTACAGGATTACATTCGGCGAGCTGTGGCGAAGGGGTTAAGCTATGAGCAATTAAGCCAAATGAGCGACCGGCAAGCGTTAGAGGTGTTGGGCAAAGGCAAACGACCGGTGTCCCACCAAACTGAAACGATTGACTTCGGTCAAGTTGCGGTGGAGTTGCAACGCAAGGGTGTCACTCTGGCACTGTTATGGCAGGAAGGATTGGACAAGGGGGAGTGGCAGCTGAGCTACGGTGGCTTCTGTCGGCGCTACAACCGTTGGCGAGCCCAGCAGAAGTTGTCGATGCGGCAGGTCTACAAAGGGGGGGAAAAGCTATTTGTGGACTACTGCGGGTTGACGGTAGCAGTGAGTGATCCGGACACGGGTGAAGTCGTGCCGGCGCAAATCTTTGTGGCGTGTCTGGGTGCGAGTAACTACACTTATGCCGAAGCTACGCCGACCCAGGAGTTGCCCCATTGGATTGGGTCCCATGAGCGGGCTTTTGCGTTCTTCGGAGGCGTCCCTCAGATTGTGGTGCCGGATAATCTCAAGTCTGGGGTGACTCATCCGTGTCGGTATGAACCTGGCATCAACCGCACCTATCAAGAACTGGCTGAACATTATGGGGTAGCGGTCATTCCCGCGCGCCCCAAAAAGCCGAAGGACAAAGCAAAGGTGGAAAAGGCGGTGCAAGAAGTGGAGCGGCAAATCCTGGCGCCCTTACGGAACGAACGCTTTACCAGTTTTGTCCAGTTGAACCAGGCGATTGCGACGCGGCTGAGTGCCCTCAACGGGCGGATGATGCACGGCTATGGCCTATCGCGTCACGCCTTGTTTGAGCAGGTGGACCAACCGGTCTTACAGCCGCTGCCCATGCAAGCGTTTGTCCTCGGGCAATGGAAACGAGCCAAAGTGAATCTGGACTATCACATCGAAGTCGAAGGGCACTACTACTCGGTGCCTTACCGCTTCGTCCATGGTTCAGTCGAAGTGAAAGTGAGCGAGCACTTGGTGGAGATTTTTCACGACCATCAACGCATTGCTTGCCATCAACGCTCACGCGTCCGCTACCGCCATACTACCTTGCCGGCTCACATGCCACCAGCGCACTGGGCCTATAAAGCCCAATCGAAAGAAGGCTTTCTGGCCTGGGCAGAACGCATCGGGACACAAACCAGAGCCCAGGTGCAAGCCATTTTTGAGAGCAAGGAGCATGAAGAGCAAGCCTTTCGTACCCTCAAAGGAGTGCAGCGCTTAGCCGGACAGTATGGTCAAGACCGCTTGGAAGCCGCCTGTCATACGGCCAATGTCTTGGGCATGGTCGGCTTGAAACGACTCCGCTCGCTCCTAGAGAATCGCTTAGAGCAAGCGCCTGTCTGTGTTCAAACTCCATCGGCGGCCCCAGTCGAACATGCCAACCTCCGGGGTGCCCAGTACTATCAATAAGGCGATTACCTATGAATCCATCAACGGTTGAACAACTCAAAGCCTTGCGTCTGGGTGGGATGCTCGACGCCTGGAGTGAACAACACACCAGCTCGACCTACCACGATCTGGGATTTGACGAACGCTTCTCGTTACTAGTTGAGCGCGAACATCACCGGCGGGGCCAACAGCGTCTCCAACGTCGGCTCAAGCAAGCCCAACTCTCGACGACCGCTTCGGTGGCTGATATTGATTTTTCGGTCTCTCGGGGACTGGTTAAATCCAAGTTCCTGGAACTTGCCGGCGGGCAATGGGTGCAAGAGCATCTCAACTTGATGCTGGTCGGACCCACTGGCGTGGGCAAAACCTTTCTCTCTTCGGTATTGGCCAATCATTGTTGCACCCTCGGACAGACGGTGCGCTACATCCGCAGCGCCGATTTGACCATGGAACTCAAACTCGCTCGAGCCGATGGGTCTTTGCCCAAGTTGCAGCGTCAATTCGCGACGTTCAATCTGCTGGTGCTTGATGACTGGCTGCGAGATCCACTGCCCGCGCCAGAGGCTCGCGACCTGTTGGACTTGCTCGATTTACGCTACCGCAAAGCTTCCTGCTTATTTGCCACGCAACTCCCGGTGGAAGACTGGCATGGTCAAATTGCTGACCCAACCTTGGCCGATGCCATTCTCGACCGGATTGTCCACGACTCGTTGCGGTTAATGCTCAAAGGCGAATCCATGCGAAAGCTCACGAGCAAAATGCACGCCCACTCCCAGTCCACTTAATCAGTCAATTTATTTCATTTTGTGTTTTTAGACGCATTGCTGATGCGATCTCATTGCCGATCTGAATTAATAGGTTTAGACCTGCCGAAGTTGGCCGTGAATCCAGTGCCGAACTCGTGGAAATACAGCATCAAGACTCCGGAAAAGTTATTGGAATTTTCTGGGCATCAGAAAGCTCTGTTGTAGCTACTGGTTTTCATTACGCCGTGATGCTCGATTACAGCCATGATTCTCAGTCCTCTGTCTTTATAGATTGGGCTTTTGAGCAGGATTTGGAATTTATTCCTCCTGATAACTGATTTCAAATCGATTTTTGGGGTTGAATTTATGGCGAATCAGGTTTCAGAAAAACATTGGCACTTGGTCGAACTGTATCAAAACTGTCCTCCTCCAATGCATCCAGCACAGTTTTTACAGCATTGGGAAGTTGATTATCCTTCATTAAGCCGCCTCCTGAAAATCTCTAGAAGCACGATCGAACATTGGTTCATTCAAGGCAGTTCATATCGCGAACCAGGTGCAATCTACTGCCGCCGTCTGGGTGAAATCCACTTTCTTTGGAGCAATGCAGATCGCATCACTCCCGAACTCATTCAACTTTGGTGCAACTCCTGTAAGTAGAACTCGCATGTGCACTGTGATAAAACAATTTGCCTCGTTAATGGTTACTGTCCACCTCAGGCTCTTGTAGCCTCTTCTTCATTTCGTGTGTAATTATCCACACGGAATTTCTTGTAAACTTGTGCCCCTTAACAGTTCTAAATCCTCGATCGTTCAGTTCTTGGGCAATTTCAGCATTGCTCAGACCATCAGCTACCAACTCTTCAATTAAACGAAGAGTAGTTTCAGGGAGACCTTTTAAACTAGATTTTTTTCGCTTGGAGATTTTCTTTATATAGCAAATTGAATCTACTGATTCTTGTGTAAACTCTTGCTCGTTAACGCCTCTAAATTCCCTCCTGTTTAACTCCTGGGCAACTTCACAATGAGTCATACCACCAGTCACTAACTCCTTAATCAACTGAAGAGTAGCCTCCGGAAGGCTACCCGAATAAGAACTCTCTCGTCTCGTAATTTTATGCTTGGAGCAAATTTGCCCCACTGAATTTCGTGTAAATTCCTGCTCTTTACCACCTCTAAGTCCTCGCTCGTTTAGCTCCTGAGCGATTTCAGAATGGCTTTTACCACTGGCTACCAGCTCTTCAATTAACTGGAGAGCCGTTTCAGGAAGGCGACCAATTCTGATGTTAATATACAGCTCACTAACAGCACCAGTATGCCAGAGAATTTTGACTTGCCTGCCATACTTATCATCAGAGACAGGTGATAGAGAAACTTGCTGAACGAGTAATCTCAAGATTCCCTTGCGCTGTTGTGGAGTTGTTGTTGGAGCATTCCAAACAGTAGGATAGTCCTGTGCTAAATCCAGGATTTGCTGCTGTTGCGCATCTGACAGTTCTAAGTTAGAGTCCTTTCGGTTTCGCTCAAACTCTTGGTGTAATTTATCCAATGCCATCAATTTATCATTCAGTTCTCGTTCCAAGTGAGCAGCTACTTTTCGATTTTCAGGGTCAACCAATTCATACCGACGCTGGGCTTTTTTAACAGCATCCTCAGCTTGCTTCAAACTAAGCTTCCACTGCTCCTCCTGTTTCTGTCTCCCTTGTTTAATTTCATCGAGGACAGCCAGAGACAGATCTAGCTGCTCTACATTCAGCATTTGAAGAACATACTTTCCAACAGCTTCGTCAATGACATTTCCAGATGTCGTCCAGCACCGCTCAGCACCATGATTGCGATAGTATTCATCGCAATCGTATCTAATGTAGCGATTTCAGAACGAATGTCCATAATACGTTAACGTTGTAAGCATTTTGGGTAAGTAATAGAATTTCCCGAACTAAACCACAGCTTAAAGAGTCCGCAATCTGCTAAGCAGATTGCGAGTTTCTTTACTATGGAAAGTTATGAAAGCTGACTTAGATTTCGTAAATACGGCCAATCAACTTTATGGCAGTAGATTTGGTTCCAAGTCTAAATTTGGGTTGCAGTTTAGATATTTCGCCGCTCTGCGGCAGGGAATCTGACCCATATTTAATTGAGCAATTAGAGAAGCTCATCTTGAGGGAGCCATAGCTTCCTTAACAAGCGGTAGATAGTTTTTACAGTAGTAAAACTCAAAATCAACGCTGCGACAAACTAGTTTATCAACACATTGCCAGCGAAAATTTCGGAAAATACCGTTGTCGTTTGCAAATCAATTAGATTCAACGATTTATTCAATGGGAAGATAAACTTATTGAGCCATGATTCTGCGTCTCACTCTTCAATCGATATATTAGTTGTTGATTAAGGCAACTGAAGTTCACAATCACCTTAAAACACAAGTTACTCCAACCCATTAGATTAGACAACCCTAATCGGAAAGCAAATAACAGATAAAATAATAGAAACTCCAGTAATATAAGAAGCTTTTCCAAAATTTTTATTTTAGAATCTCAGTAGCTACTGAGTGTTTTATCCCATTATAGAAATTTTATTCCTAACACCTATTGAGTCGTTATATTTTTCTGCAACACTTTCTGAAAATGCTTCCTAAAGCCAGTTTCAAGATTTTTATTTTTTGAAATTAAAACAAATGTTGAACAAACTCTTTTGAAAATATCATCATTCGTTTATAAAAACAATGTTATCATATAGGAATTAACTGAAATCGAATACTGATTTGTAGTAGCAAATCGTTAATTCAGCTCAGTTTTTCTAGAAAAACAGTTTTCACAAAACTTAACGTCTCTCTCTACAACTATAGAATTATGAGTCTTATATAAACTTCTGCTCCACTTCACTGGAAGAGCTTTTAAGGCATATCACCTCAAACCCGCTCAACCTTCTACCTCGGCTATCCACACCGCCCGCTTCGATTCCCCCGTGGTGTACAGCCGTTTTGCTAACTGCTCAATCGCTCCGTACACGTGCAGCCGTTTGGCAAACTGCAACAGGGCACCTCGTTCAGCTCTCTCCATACCGCGATGGCTTACTCCTCTTCCCCAGATCGTTCGGATCGCTCCGGGTCATCTGGTGCCTCGCCTCGGGCTCTGAAGTGAGGTCGCCCTTGGCTATACAGCGTTTGAGCTACCTCTTTCAACATCTCCCGCGCTTGCTGGATCAACGAGTCGGGAAAGTTTTGCACCCACACGATCGCTTCCCCCGCCGCCGAAACCACAAACGTCCACCCTGCCGCCTGGATTTCAAACGGGTAATACTCTCCGGAAACCACCCAATTCTCCTGAGCCTGCACTCGCGCTAAATCCAGGTAATACCGCTCCTGGGCTGGTACAGCAACCAGCAACCCCAGTTTGGGCAAGTGCAGCAGATCAAACGGTACAGCCTGCTCCCCCTCCACCCGCTCCCGTTCTGGTCGCGCCTGCCGCTCGATCGGGTGGATCAGCCGAGCCTGCAATTCTTCCAATTGACTCGCCGGTTGTTTCAACAGTTCGCGCACTTGCCACCAATCGGGGCACCAAGACTCAGAACTTGCTTGAACCACACTACGCTCGATCGCCGCCAAGGCTTGATCCAAGACGCTACTCTGAAGACGATACCCGACGCTGCCCTGCACCTGCACAATCGCACACATCTCTTCCACTGCCAATGCCAGCAGGCAATCTTCCAGCAATTGACAGCTGCCTGCGGTTTCTGTGTCGGCTCGGGCTAACGCAACCATCGCCTCGCGCAGAAAAGTACGTTGCGAATAGATCGGGAGTCGTTGGTTCATAAGGTCACCTCCGTCAGCAGTACATGGAAATGATGCATGTTGTGAATGACGACACCCACCAGCAGGCCCACCATCGCTCTTGCGGGATCGAGATCTTGCGCCGCCGCTGTATACGCCGCTAAGCGAAACACCTCAGAGCGCAAGGTCTGCCGCATCTCTGACACCGATCTCATACAGGCGGACTTTACCTCCAGCAGATAAATCTTGCTGCTGACGATCTGGCTCCCAGATACCGCATCGGTGCCAATCAAGTCAGGAAAATCATGATAGGGGCGGCTGATAATCCGCGCTTGCATCAACCGCTGCAAAAGCAGGGCACCGACTCCTTCCCCGATCGCGGCAACTGCACTCTTATTCACTGATAACCCTTGCCCACCCGATGGATGGGCGAAATAGTACAGGGGTGCAAATCCGGGTTCGGGATAGATCGGACGATTGAGGGACAGGAAGAAGTTCACTTGTTCAACCGCATCATGCACCAGTTGCTCGGAATAGCGATGAATACACCAGCGCAGGGTCGCCTCATCCACGGTCAGGGAACCCGCCGGTTGAAACAAAGCGGGTTTCAGCGCCACGGTCCGCTCAAATTGGTGCCGTAATGCCTGACGACTGGTTGCTGCCTTCGCTAGGGCAGCTTCCTGCGGTGACAACGGAATGGATTGACGCTCCAGGGTGATCTCGATCGACATGATCAGACTGCGAAACAGGACTGTTCTCACCCTACGGGCGAGGCGCTCGATCCGGCAAGCAATCCCTGTCACCGTGACAACCGAGGGATGACACCAGAACGATCGTGACCCTCCAGCCTCATACATCATTGATTTGGTGTCAGCGATCGAGGGTACCAACAGCTGCCTTGGCTTAGCGCATCGCTGAGTCATTCCCCACCCGTGGGGCCATGAACCAGACCACATCTCTGCTACACACTGGCTCAACCAACAGCGCAATCCCGCATCCTAAACAACCGCATAGCTGCAACCGGAGAAACACCCGATAAAAGAGCTCTAAAAACTAACAAAACATCACTTAGTGCTTAACACAGAAAAAGTAGTTAAAAACCAATTAGCAATTCACTTTTGACATATTTAAGTAAATAATTTTTCTCATTCAGAAGATCTTTGCTATCCTATAAAATATTCACAATCCTGGAGGCTGATATATTCAACCTTCAACCCATCCTTCACCTCTTACCCAATAACCTATGCGGACTCAACGCTATATCTTAATTCGGTTTCGTTGGCGGCGCGCTCTACGCGTCCCTATGCCCGCGTTTTTCACCGATACTAGTCTCAACATGACGGTCTTCTCACTCGCTTCATTATCTCGGGTGCGACCTGGCTATCTTTGCCAGCATCACTTCACCGATATGCATCACTATTGGGTCGTCCGAGTCGTCCAGCGCGGTCTGCATAGTGCCTATCCCCGCGTCAAATACCAGGCCGCCAAACTCCTGTTTCTCCTCGTCTATGGTCGCCCGGAATTCGCGTTCGCTATGCTGCGCACTCCCACGCTCATGACGGCCTTACTCACCCTAGAGGCGGACCTCCCCATTCAGCAGCCCCGAGAAGACCATATGGTGCTGAATATCGCCGCCGCCATCCATTTTTTGGAGATCCCGTCCCCCAGGGAGGTCCCCTCTCGCCTGACGCAGCTCCTGGCCTCCCTGCTCGACCATGACGACTTCTATGTGCGCCAAGCCGCTGCCAAAACCTTCGCCTGTCTTGCCCCCACCCGCTTCCTGGCTGAGCTGGTCAACCACCTGACGCCCACGCCATCTTGTCCCCACAGCGCTACCTCTACACCTCTGCCGCCAGACCCCGCCTATGCCCTCGGCACCCAGTTCGCGATCGCCTGCATCGAGCGGGAGTTGTATGGATCTGCCGACGACGGCGGCCAACGCGACCCCGGAGAGTTAGTCACACTGATCATGGGTCCACTATGCTGGCCTGAAGACATGATTGTGACGGAGCTGCACCAGATCTATACCTCGCTGTATCAAGTGTGTGCACCGCTCGTGACCCTATATGCGGACACGCCCTGTGAGCAAGCCCTATGCTGCTTTTTGAGACAACTGCGCACCGTTGTCCTGCACTATCAACACCAGCTGATTCCGAGTGAACCCGGTGACGATCTTCAGTGCACCATGGCGTTGTTGCATGAAGAGGAGTTGCGGAGGGCGAGGCATGGTAAGTTTTAATCACCACAACCAAAACAAGCCATGAAACCTCAATACCGCATCCGCAACTGGTCTGAGTATAACGCTGGACTGAAGCAACGGGGAAGCCTCACCTTCTGGATTGAGGAATCGGTTCTGGAGCAGTGGGTGGTCGAAGATTTGAGCGGCAAACCAGGTGCGTCTGTCCTCTATAGTGACCTTGCGATTCAAACGATGGCGACTGTCAAAGCGGTCTATCGCCTGGCTGGACGACAGTGTCAAGGATTTCTCGAATCAATTTTTGAGTTGATGGAAATTGACTTGCCTGTGCCTGACCACAGTACACTATCACGGCGAATTGGGAACCTGAGCATTGACTTACCGATTGTGCCGAAACCGGGTGCTCGTCATGTGGTGGTCGATTCGACTGGGGTAAAAGTCTATGGTGAAGGGGAATGGAAAACCCGTCAGCATGGGGTGAGCAAGCGTCGGACTTGGCGCAAACTGCATCTAGGGGTTGATGAAGCTACGGGCGAGATTGTGGCAATGGTCGTGACAACCAATAATGTGGCGGATGGAGAAGTGCTAGAAGACCTCCTGGAACAGATTGAAGGGGAAATTGAACAGGTTTCAACCGATGGTGCTTATGACCATCGCCATTGCTATGACGAAATTGATGCCAAAGGAGCCAAAGCCGTGATTCCACCGCGCAAAGATGCCAAAATCTGGCAGCATGGTAATCGCAAAGGCAAGCCCCATGCGAGAGATGAAAATCTGCGTCACATCCGCAAACATGGACGCAAACGCTGGAAGCAGGATTCTGGCTATCATCGCCGCTCCATTGCCGAAACCACCATGTTTCGCTTTAAGACAATTTTTGGTGGCAATCTCAGCGCGCGTCAATTTGACAATCAAGCGGTGGAACTGTTCATCAAATGTGCTGCGCTCAACCGGATGATCCAGATCGCTAAACCTGATAGCTACAAAGTTGCAGCTTAATACCAGGACGACCTTAAGGCAGGTCTGGTCGTTTTTCTAATCATGCAACAAAGCCGTGCACCATTGTCCTGCACTATCAACACCAGCTGATTCCGAGTGAACCTGGTGACGATCTTCAGTTACCACGGGTGGATGACCTACTGATGCCGTCGCGGCAGCTCTCACTCCCACTGCTGGGGATTTAGAGGGGGTCCAGCCGTTGTATCGCGGGCCACTCAACCGCCCGTTCCCTGGGCCAGTCGATCGTAGCCCCGTGCTGCCAACCGTAGAGACAAGGAAGCGGATGACGATCTTTGGCAATGAGGTAACGCTGCGATCGGCTGTGGGCAATCAATGTGACAACGCGATCGCTGCTCACGGAACAATCCGAGCACGGTAATGCTGTCATCACACAGATCAATTGGGTGGCGTTAGACGGAGCCAAAAGTCGGGCGATTACGGGTCACCACGACTGACCTGAGCCGCGATCAGGTTATGCTCAGGTGAGTCTGTTCTAGACGAGCGGTTCCGCGCGATCGCGGCAGCCACCAGACGTTGGCACAGCTAGAAGTACCGCCATTGACGTGTTCCATTCTGGCTCACTTTAATATCCTAAAGCCTAAGGAACACGGATTAAATAAGATCCGGCAATCAGGTAAGGGTGATAGGCTGACAGTAACGTGAAATTCTCACAAAATCGATGCAACCTTATTCCCTGGAAGTTGAACAACAAATGCGACGGTTCTATCGGTCCTTATCCGAGAAGGATCGGCGGCGGTATGCGGCAGTAGAAGCGTTTAAGCTGGGATGGGGTGGCATTACCTACATTAGCCAACTCTTCGCGTGTGATGACAAACCGATTCGCAACGGCATGAAGGAGTTAGAGCAAGAGGGGGTGTTAAACCAGAGCGAAATTAGGCAAGCGGGAGGTGGACGAAAATCGGCATTCGAGACGATTGAGGGACTTGATGCCGCGTTTTTAAGGGTGATTGCCCAACATACAGCAGGTTCGCCGACCGATGAAACGGTGAAGTGGACAAATCTAACCCGCCAAGAGATTGCCGAGTTACTGAAAAGCGAAGGGATTGCGGTCAGTGTTACGGTGGTAGACCAGTTGCTCGAAAAGCATCACTACCGCAAACGGAAAGCTCAAAAGCGACTGGCAACCGGAACGCACCCTCAGCGCAATGAACAGTTTGAAAACATCGAACGCTGGAAAGAGGTTTACCAAGCCTCTGGCAATCCGGTATTGAGCATGGACACAAAAAAAGAGAATTGATTGGTCAACTGTATCGAGAAGGACAACTGTATACGCAGGAGAATGGAGTCGAAGTGTTTGACCATGACTGGAAGTCACTGGCAACCGGGGTGGTCATTCCGCATGGGTTGTATGACCTGGCACTCAATATCGGCTATGTCCACATTGGCACCTCGCATGACACCTCAGAGTTTGCCTGTGAAGCGATTCGCCAGTGGTGGAGCCGACATGGCTCCCATCAGTATCAGACGGCAGGGTCGATTCTCCTGCTCTGTGACGGTGGTGGCAGCAATAGTTCCCGTCAGTATTTGTTCAAACAAGATTTACAGGCATTGGTCAACGAACTGGGAATTGAGATTCGGATTGCCCACTATCCGCCTTACACCTCGAAATACAACCCTATTGAACATCGTTTGTTTCCCCATCTTACTCGCGTATGCCAAGGAGTGATTTTTGAAAGGGTTGAAATGGTCAAGGATTTGATGGCAAAGGCGAAGACACAAACAGGTTTAAAAGTGTTTGTATCGATTCTCGACCAGGTATATCAGACAGGCCGTAAAGCAACTGAGGAGTTTAAGCAAACGATGGAAATCGTATTTGATGATTGTTTGCCACAGTGGAATTATACTGCCAAGCCACAAAAGATGTAATTCCGGATCTTATTTAATTCACAATCCTAACTTGATAGCCACAGTTGGAGGCACAGCCATGTCACTCCTAGAAAATATTACAGACGGGTTCTACGCGGAGCAAACTTGGCGGCAATTGCAACACGAACGCCATCAACGATTCTTAGCTCAACTCAAAGCGGAATGTCGGGCTGCACGACAACAGCAACCTCTATCTCGGAACATCACAACCAGTGTTCCCACCCCTGCCGCTAGTGCCGCGAATGGTCAGCGGCACGATCTCGCTCAACGCAACCGATCACGATCGCCCATTGCCGCTAGGCCCTACAGTAGGTGCTTGATGTAGCCTTTTGCTTCATCCGTGCTGGACTTGTCTCACACAGCAGCCAAACATATAGCGGTCAGCTAACGTCATTTTCTGTCATACAGCGGCGCAAAACATCCCTCAAGAGCCGCGTTGGATTGAAGTGCCACCGTATTTCTCTATTAAATCGTCATCTAAATCATCGGCTAGAGACATTACCCTATGAATGCACCTTGCTACACCATCCTGTTGTAAATCGTCCACGCGCTCGATCGCGGCGACAAGAATTGTTTCCTGGCTGATGCTTAATTTCGCTGATCCCCAAATGAGCATGTTTAGTTCCAATACATCCCTCATTAACGGTAAAATTAAGTCCTTGTCCGATGGCAAATGCATTACGACTGCTGCTGTATTGAGGTAGAGTTCACCATCTGATTCATCAATATAGGCAAATCCAGGGGCGGAACCCATCTGAAAGTGTCGCCATCCATCTTCGTCAATCAATTGGCTAGGATCGGCAATTCCAACATTTTTCAGATAGGCATCAATCTGAGCCTCAGCCATTTGCTTTGCCTGTTGTAATTCTGGAGATAAGGGTTCAGCTTGTTGTACAGTGGTTGTCATAGAAATTTCTCCTGATAGAGGTTGTGAATCCTAAGCATCGGCTTCAAACTGTGCACCGCAGTTCCGGCAATACCAGGTTGGCGTTGTGTAATCGATATTGCCACAAGCAGGGCAATAGAACGAATTGAGGCAAGCTTCACGCCCATGCTGAAGTGCTAATTCAATGTCTTGTGTTAAGTAATCAATCGGGATGGCAAATTTCGCGGCATCGTAATTGCCAAATCCCCACACTGTAATTCCAACCGCCTCTCCGGTTTTAGTGATAAGTGGACCACCAGAATTACCATAATCGATCGCTGCATCAGTTTGAATACACTGAATCTTTTTGTATCGGCTATTGGGGTTACTGACAATGCCTTTAGAAACAGTACTGGACATTCCAGCAGGGGCACCGATCGCATATACGGTTTGGGCATGGCGCAGTTTTTGTGGATTGCCGATTGGAATAGTGGGAAGGCTACCCTCTATCAATAGCCAGACTAAAGCAATATCCAGTGCCCGGTGAGATCGAAACACAATACCATCCACAATTTGTTCACAGGATTGCTCTGGGAATAGCCGCACTTTCACATTCCGGTATGAGAGCCCCTGTGCTCCTTCAATAACGTGTTGGGCAGTCACAATCAACCCGTCTGAGTGAATGATAAAGCCAGAGCCGCTACCAGCAGGAGTATAAACCTCTACGGTAGCAGCAACTCCCCGCCCAATTGGATCATCGTCTTCCAGGACAGGTACTCCCCGAATTTGAATCATTTCAGCTGGAGTAACTGTGGCAACTGGTTTGACTTGATTGTCCGAAGGAGATTGAGCCAGTTGTTGTGCTTGGGGCTCACTGACTGTTTTCTCTAACAAGTTAGAAGAATCACAGAATTGAGAATTGCTAGAAGTAACATGATTGGAAATGTAGGCTGTGTAGTCTCCTACTGTAAGAAACTCGTCATATGTCATGCTTGTTGGAATCTCAATGTTGAACTTTTTTTCAAGTTCCATCGAGATTGCCATAAGAGAAAAATCATCTCCTAAATCATTCATTCTTGCAGAGAGACTAATTGTTGAGGGATCAAGCCCTAGGTTTTGTGCCATAATCGCCCTTACATCTGAAGCGAGTAAATCATAGGGTATCTGACTAACTGCATTTACCAAGCTTTGTGTAGTATTAGAGGCTATTTGGTTAATTGAGTTAACTAGGTTTTGTGGAGTGACTGTCTTTCCCTCATTCCAGTGCCAATGGGTGATACCACCTGCGTGGTCTATCAAGGCGATACCCAGGGCTTGAAGCTCATCGCGGATACGATCGGCCTCTGCCCAGTTCTTTATCTGACGGGCTATCTGTCGTTGTTCAACCATTGTCTCAATTTCCGCATCCGTCAGTCTATCTGACTGTGATTTTATTTCAACTGAACGAGGCGAGATTAAAACAGCTTCAACCGCATCAATTGAAATTTGGGAATCAGCATGTTTCCCTATGAAATGACGGATTACGTGACTGTGTTGCCTTAGAAATTTAGTCTGCTGATCAATCCAATCAATTACTTGTTGCTTATGAGCTTGAGAGGCGGACTTAGCTTTGTTATTTTGTTCGAGAACATTTTGAGTAGCAGCGATCGCGTCACCAATTCGCTTCTGCACAACCGTATTTCTTTCCTGAAATATATTTTCAATTCGTTGATCAATCCGTGCTTGAATTGATACCATCTCTTGCTCAAGCTGGTTCAAACCTTGCTTCACAACTTGATCACGAATTTCATTCTGAATTGCCTCTGGGTCTCTCCAAAACATCTGTCCGATCAAACCACTGCCGAAAGCGAGAATTGGTGCCATTCCACCCGTAAATAAGCCTACAATAGTGGCTCCTATAGCTCCCATAGTGGCAAAACCGAAAACCATTTCCTGCCACCCACCTTCAGAGGCACTGGAATTGGAGTACCCTTCCAAATCAACTCCTACCGAAGTATTGGAGTATCTCAACCGTTTACCAAAATTTGAGCCAATCTGCTGATCTAGATCCTGAAACCAGCGTTGCAGAGATTGAAATGCTTCCGTAATGTCCTCGTCCAGGTTACTTAAGTGACGCTCCAGCAAGGGCAATAACTCTTGTCTCGACCATAACTCTAATTCTTCAGAAACAGTAGTTTGGTAAAGATTTGAAAACTGACGAGTAATTGCTTCTCTATCTCTAGAATTACCACAATGCCAGTTCATACTTTTACTGCTCACCTTTCCACAAGTTTGTCGAAACCAACGCTGAAGAGACTGATGAGCTTCATCCTGAGTTTTTTGCTCTAAATGTTTAGTTGTAGATTGAATCTGGCTTACTTGATTTTGTGCCCAGCCAATCTTTTTCAATATCTCCTGTGTATCCTGTGCAGAAATTTGAATTTCATTGGTCTGAATAGCCCTCAATTCTTGCAGCTCAGGAAGTAGGCGTCCTTGAATAATGTTTGACAAGCTAATTGCTGCACTTTGTAATTTGCTATTTCCACTTTCGGTACTGAGAAACTTTTCTAAAGCCTGTACAAAATTTTGGAACGATCTTGTATATTCATTCTTCTCACTCTTATCAACGGCTTTCAAAACAGCTTTAGCGGAAGTGTAATGGATGCGGTTTTCACCTGTGAGAATTGATTTTGCTCCAATCAGGAAGTTGTGGAAGCGTTCGCGCACATCTTCTCGATCGCTCTCTTCATCCAGCAAATCCATAAAGTTGACCAGGACAAATAGGTTTTCTGCTGGAGCGTCTTCTTGTAATTCCGTTGCAGTAAGAGTACCTTCTTCCGCATGGATTGCCCGCATCTGCTGGCGCAAATCATAAGTGAGGAAATCCTGTTCCCACTTGGTCAACGGGCGAGAGGCATTTGCCAGGAAAATGACCGCGTCTGTGCCTTTGAGTAACTGCTGGGTGACGCGGGTGCGATCGTCATGTTCATTCAAGCCCGGAGAATCAACAATTTCCACACCGCTCTTACAGAGTTCTAGATCAGGGTGTTCAAAGATGATTTCTTCAATCGGATTTTCCAGCAACGACTGGCTGGCACTTTCCTTGCCATGCGCGGCTTCTCTGGGAATGGCAGCTTTTTCCTGATATTGCTCGATCGGAATTTCCGCCTCCCGCCCATCGCGGTAATGACAGATGACACGCTTACGCTCACCATAACGCAACACCGTCAACGTACCGCTACAGGGTGTGGCTCTGCTGGGTTGGATTTTCTCACCCAGTAAGGCATTCAGAAAAGTTGACTTACCCTGACTGAATTCACCCACAACAGCGATGCGAAATCGTTGCGATCTCAGGCGTTCCCATACCTGCCCAAAATCCTGCACCAGTGTCTCAGTTACATAGTTTTCGGTGAGGCAGTCCTGAATTACCTGGTTCACAGAAGCATAGAGTTGATCCAGTTGGTTGCGGGCTTGCTGGAAGCGTTCAAGGTCAGCGTAGTGGCTAACGGTGTGATGTGCTGACGCTGGTCGGGATTCTGGCAATGCTGGCAGACATTCCACGAGAGTACTTGCCGCTTCTGTAAAAATAATGTCAAGCTCATGGAAACGGGCAGGATCAAGTAGATAGCGAACCTCTTCCAGTGCCTTTGGATCAAGGGTTCCCTGATGGGCAAAACTAGCAGCGAATACAGCTAGATGCTGCGGTTCCAGGTTTAAACCAGTAGCAATGCGTTGCAGATAGGTAAGTTCTTTCGGGTCGATACTGCCGTCTGCTGCTGACATTTCATAACCCAATCCCATCAATAACAGCCGTTGCGATTTTGTTAGTGGTTCTGCCAGGGTCAGGAAGTTTTTCAGACTACCAAAACTCTTTTGCTTGCTGATACCACTCACCATCAGTTGGGTCAATTTGCCAACTTCGCCTTGCAGCAAATTTAAGCGATTCAAGGTTTCTTTGAGATGCTGTTTCTCTTCGGTGGTCACTTTTCCATCAACAGACGCCACTCCCAGCAGTAAATTTGTCAGATTTGCCATGAACAGAGCCATTGGGCTAATTCCAGACGAATCAACTTCTCGTTCGGCAATTTGGGACAGTAATGCTTTCAGATCTGGGTTGAGCAGCGTTGTTGCCATAGGTATATTCCTACAGATGCTTATTTTTCTCTAGGATTCCCCTAGAGCTTGGGAGGATCAACAGTAGGAAAAAGCAAAAACTTTACGATCAGTTCCACAATAATCAGTGAAATCTCTAGAGCAAATTTTTTCTCTAGAGAGGATATATAGCAGTAAACACTAGAAGATTTTGCTCGAGCGCTTGCGAGAGAAACTCCAACATGAGTTTAAGATCAAACAACTCTCGGTAAACCACTTGTTCTCTTCGCTGAGTCTGACTAGCAAAGAACCAGAGCAAAGTACACCCAAAGATTGTCCAAGATAAACACGAGGACAACAAAGTACAAGCAGGTTACAGAATTTTTGGGAGTGATCAGACTTTTGTGTAAATTTCGATTTCTGAACGGAAAATCAAGGGTTTCAGCCTACCCGCTCCTGATTTTCTGAACACTCCCGAATTTTTGCTCGTAGTGCGGATGCAACAGTGATTTTTAATTCGATAACTCGTTTCACTATGCTCCAAATAATTCATAAGTTAACAATCCATTAACATCATTGGTCAAGTTGTGATTGTCCTATAGTCTCCTAACATCTATCCCTCACACTACAAGTCCCTGCCAGACCAATGGCTTGCCTGTGCAAAACCGGACAAGAGCCCGTTAAAACCCTTGGGGTAGATGATTTTGCCTTCCGCAAGGGCCAACGGTATGGCACGATTCTAGTAGACCTGGATCGGCATCGACCGATTGCATTGCTCAAAGACCGGGAGGCGAACACCCTAGCCGAATGGCTGCAGCAGCATCCTGAAGTTCAAGTGCTCTCCCGGGATCGTTCCAAATCGTACAAGCAAGGGATGACGCAAGGCGCACCGGAGGCGATTCAAGTAGCCGACCGCTTCCATCTGCTGCAAAACCTGGTAGGAGTCTTGGAGCGTTTCTTCGCCACTCAGAGTCATACGCTCAAAGCTGTGGATCTGGCGCATCATCAAGGTCTAGCCCAACCCCAAGTTGTGCCACCGCAACCACCGACCGCGCAACAACAACGGGCTCAGCAACGACGGGAGAGACGGCTAGCCAATTATGAGCAGGTCCACCAATTGCGACAACAAGGCGTCAAGGTCGTTGATATTGCCCATCATCTGGGGATGGGGGAGCGAACGGTGTTTACTTATTTGGCGAGCCCTGAGTTTCCTGAATGGCAACCCTATCCACCTCGTCGTTCAAGCGAAAGTATCCTTACCCCTTACATGCCATATCTGCTCGAGCAATGGCATGCGGGACAGCGCCAAGCCAAGGAATTGTTTGGCCAAATTCAACGGCAAGGGTATCGAGGCAGCTACAAAACGGTTGCGAAGTACACCCATCAACTGCGCCAGACTCAGCGGCAACAGTTAAGCCCCCAGGAGGGACGAGGCCCTGCTCCTAGGAATATGGAGTTTGGGCAACCTCCCTTGAGTGCTCGTCGTGCGGCCTGGCTGGTATTGAAACCATCGCAGCAGCGCTCGGTTGAGGAAGAACCTTTGTCAGCCGAATTACAGCAGCACCGTGATCTCGCAGGCGCGATCCAGTTGGCTCAACAATTTGCTGATTTAGTGCGACAGCGACAACCGCAGTCGCTTGACCGTTGGTTGGAACAAGCCAGCAGAAGTTCTATCAAACAATTTCAAAACTTTGCGAAGAGCTTGCGAGAAGACTATGCAGCTGTCAAAGCCGGAGTCACATTAGCCATCAGTAATGGACAGGTCGAAGGCCAAATCAATCGGTTGAAAATGCTCAAGCGCCAGATGTATGGTCGTGCGGGTTTTGACCTCTTACAACGGAGAGTTTTATTAGCCAGTTGAATCAGGTTTTATTGATCACGGTTGCGCTCTAAACCTTGATCACCAAAACCTGCCAAGAGCCCGAAGTCACTGAGTTGACCCTGCCGAAGTGATGAGAATATGCAGCCTGTACAAATACGTCGGTTGATCATCTGTAAAAGACCCGAAACATCCCATATTTCAACTGAAGGCTTTTATCTCCCAACTAAATAACACCTAGACAGGGATCGTTACTAGACCTAATATTAGCTTTTCAAGCTAAAAGGCACTTGACCTGATAGAGAACTGAGAAACGATGAGTGGTTCATCGTGCCATGCAATACATCCCTTAACAAAGATTGCCCCCGTTAACAAGATTGCTACAGGGGCGATCGCTGTTGATTTACGCCAGGGTGAAGGGTTGGTAGAGCGCGGAGGCCGGCCGGAACATCTCTGTCGTTAAGGCGCTCGCTTGCACACCTTGTAGAGACATCAAGAGTGAATCGTCTCCCAGCACCCGAATTGAAGTGCTACCTGCATTGATGCCAGTGCCTTGTTCAATCTGGATCTGCTCGAAGCTCAGTCCATCACCGAGACCAATAAAATCTTCACCCAGGGTGAAGTCATTGACCAGATTAAAGCCGCCCAACTCCAACACAAAGGTATCCATCCCCGCATTGCCAGTCAGGATATCATTGCCAAATCCGCCAATCAGCACATCATTACCTAGTCCACCTCGTAAAATGTCATTGCCACCAAACCCTTGCAGGATATCATTGCCGCCCTGACCGTTTATCACATCGTCTGACCAGTCAAAGCCACTAACCTCGTTATCCAGGTCATTCAAAAAAGTAACTGTGTTAGCTTTCAAGACCTGGTTAAATGTCCAGTCGGCATCAAACACATCGAAACTGTCTTTAATCAGGTCATCCCCATCGAACTGGAACAAGACATTACCAATTGGACGACCATCAGGACTCTGGTTGGGTAAGTTATCCAGATTTTCCAAGGAGAAATGATTAAGAGTGACAGAGGTATCTGTGATGCCTTCAAAGGTAATGACTAAGCTAACACCTGTCTCGAAATTGAAGTCAGTTTGGGTCAGGAGCATATTTTTAGCAATCAACCCGCTTCCTTCAAATTTCAAAATATCGAACTCACGAATGATTTGTTGGGATGGATCTGATCCAGGACCAACACCATCAAAATCAACAATGGTGTCATGTCCATCGCCTCGCTGCATGATGAACAGGTCTTGACCACCGCCACCGACGAGTTTGTCGTTCCCGGCCTGACCTTCTAAGGTGTCATTGCCAAAGCTACCAACCAGGTAGTCATTGCCATCCCCACCTCGGAGGCGATCGTTCCCCTCACCGCCGTCCAGGTAATCATCACCCCATTGACCATTGAGAAAGTCATTTCCAAACCCACCGAATAAGACATCATTGCCCTCACCACCTCGCAGAGTATCATTTGCACCTAGACCCGATAAGGTGTCATTGCCACCCAAGCCATTGATTACATCGTCCGAGTCATTCCAGCCTATTGTGCGGTTATTCCAATCATTCAGGAAGGTGACAAAATGAGGACGGGCAACTTGAGTTGGATTCTCATCCACATCAATCACATCAAAGGAGTCTTGAATGGAGTTTTGACCGTTAAATAGAATGTTGCCGACAGTGGCATTAGCTCCGGTACTAATCGAGTGATTATCTAGATTCTCCAGACGGAAGTTCCCAAGTAGTACCTGAGTCTCAGCCACATCTTCAAAAGTAATGCTGAGAGTAGTTCCAGTTTGATGCAGAATCATGTTTTTAGCAGTCAGATCTGCTCCAGTAAATTTGATTGTATCAACTTCGCGAATCACAGAGGGTGATGGGTTTGTCCCTTGTCCAACTCCGCCAAAGTCGAGAATGGTGTCGATACCTTCACCCCGGTTGACGTAGAACAGATCGCGATCGCCGCCGCCGGTCATCGTGTCATTGCCCTGTTCACCTTTGAGGATGTCATTGCCGACACCCCCATGCAGTTGATCATCGCCCAGACCCCCTTCGAGGGTATCTTGTCCGGCTTGTCCCCAGAGGCGATCGTCCCCCTCGCCACCGAGGAGAGAATCATCTCCAGTTCCGCCATCGAGCGTATCATTGCCAGTATGTCCAAACAATTGATCATTGCCGCTACCACCCTCCAAGGAGTCATTACCAGCGCCCCCGTCGAGGGTATCGTTGCCTGCCTGTCCTAACAGGACATCGTGATCATCGCCACCCCAGAGTTGATCATTGCCAGTGCCGCCATCGAGGGTATCATCCCCGCCATCCCCGTAGAGCGTATCGTTTTGATCGCCGCCCCAGAGTTTGTCATTTTGATCGCCGCCCCAGAGTTTGTCGTCGCCAGTGCCGCCATCGAGGGTGTCATCGCCACCATCGCCGTAAAGGGTATCGTTATCATCCCCGCCGAAGAGTGAATCGCTGCCTGTGCCACCGAAGAGTGAATCGTTGCCGCGCCCCCCATAAATGACATCATCATCACCATCGCCAAATAGGGTGTCATTGCCAAAACCGCCGTCGCTATCGCCATAGAGTGTATCGTTGCCACTGCCACCACTGGCAAAGTCATTCCCTTCACCACCATAAATGACATCATTCCCAACTTCACCGTAAAGATCATCTTGACCATGATTGCCAAACAGTGTGTCATTGCCATCACCACCAAACAGGTCATCGTCACCAATTTCGCCATAGATCTGATCGTTGCCGCCGCCACCTGCAACATAGTCATTGCCTGCATCAGCGGTGAGAATGTTATCTTTGGCATCCCCAGTGATGGCATCGTTGTGTGCTGACCCGACGACATTTTCGATATCTAGTAACCGTTCACTGCCACCAAAGCCGTTTGCTGCTTCATTTTTTGCCAGGTTGACATATACTCCACGGGGATCGCGGCGATAACTGATGGTATCAATGCCATCACCGCCATACATGGTATTGTTGCCGCCGTTGCTGATCAGCAGGTCGTTGCCGCCAAAGCCCCAGAGAGTGTTGTTGCGATCGTTGCCAATCAGGATGTCATCAAATTGAGAGCCTGCAATGTTTTCGAGTTCGCGCAGGGTATCGGTATTGTCGAAGCCATCGTAGGCGGTGCCTGCATTGATAGCAAAGTCAGCTTCCAGATCGGTGTAGTAATTGATGGGATTTTGAGGACTGATGGCGGCATTGGCGTTGGCTTGGCGATCGTTGCTGTAGCGATGGTTTTCATCAATATTGACAACAACCCCTTTGGGCGAGGTGAGATAGTTCACCAAATCCATCCCATTGCCACCACGAATATCATCGTCTCCGTCTCCCCCAATCAGCACATCATTGCCATCGTCCCCATTGAGGCGGTCATAGCCATCGTTGCCATAGAGGGTATCCATATCGCGCCCGCCAGAAAGCGTGTCGTTGCCGTCGTTGCCTTCCAGGTAATCATTACCATCGCCCCCATCCAGTTGGTCGTGCCCGTCTTCCCCATACAGCAAGTCGTTGCCTAACTGTCCGGCGAGAGTATCATCGTCTATACCGCCATAGAGGGTGTCGTTACCTGCGCCACCATCCAGAGTGTCATTGCCCTCATTGCCATGCAGGATGTCTTGATCGCCCTCCCCTTTGAGGATATCAGCCCCCGTACCGCCGTTGAGAGTATCGTTGCCTGCCCCTGCTTCCAGGACATCATCATGCTCGTTGCCATTCAGTAGGTCGTTGCCATTGCCCCCCAATAGGGTGTCATTCCCGGCATCCCCAGCCAGTTCATCATCGCCGCCTTCGCCATAGAGCCAGTCATCTTCTGTACCACCGTTGAGGGTATCGCTATTCGCACCGCCATACAGAGTATCGTTCCCCGCATCGCCCCACAGTTCATCGTTTCCATCCTCGCCCCACAGTTCATCGCGATCGTCCCCACCACTCAAGGTGTCATTTTCTGTGCCACCGTAGAGGGTATCGTTGCCCGCATCACCAGTAATGATGTCATCATTTTCATTTCCATGAAGTTCATCACTTTGATTGCCACCAGAAATAACATCGTTTCCTTTGCCACCAAAAATCAAATCGCGATCATTCTCACCGAAGATCAGATCATCACCACCATCTCCAAAAACAATGTCATTGCCAGATCCGGCATAAATGACATCCCCTTCGTCGTGATCTGAGAAATTCGCTTCTGCTATGAGAGTGAAACTTGCTTCGCCGGCAATATTAACGATTGGAGAAGCAGCAATACTTTTTGTAGTCTCTAAATTGCTGGTAACAGAAAAACTGGCTTCACCGTTTGAGGGTTGATTTTTTTTGTTAGGTTCTGATTGTGGACCATCATCATCAATGCCCTCTTGTTCTACTTCTCCATCTCTCCACCAACCCCAACCTTCGCTATCTCTAGTAAATCCTCCAGCAATAAAATCACTACCTGTTCCACCATAGATATAGTCTTTACCATTCTCGCCATATAGAGTGTCATTATCAGCACCTCCATAGGCAGTATCATCCCCATCACCTCCATAGAATTTGTCGTTGCCTGCTCCCCCCTCAAAATAATCGTTGCCTGACCAAGCAATCCCATTCCAGCCATCATCATCATAGGTATCATCACCTTCACCACCGAAGAAGTGATCATTACCTAGCCCACCTTCAGCGTAATCATTACCGCCTTCACCAATTAACCAATCATCACCACTTTCCCCGTAAAGGCGATCGTCGTCTGCTCCACCAAAAGCTGTATCATCCCCATCTGCACCGTAAAAAGTGTCATTTCCTACATCGCCATCAAAGTAATCATTTCCAGACCATAAAATGCCATTCCAGCCATCATCGTCGTAAACGTCGTTGCCAGAACCACCCCAGAAATTGTCATCTCCTAAGCCGCCTTCGGCATAATCATCTCCTCCTTGCCCAATAAAATCATCTGAGCCATTACGTCCATAAAACTGATCTTTACCATGACCGCCAAAAAACTGGTCGTTATGGTTTGAACCTGAGACCTTCTCAATTTGTATCAAGTAGTCAAACTGACCATAGCCATCATCAACCTTGTAAACAGCACCTCCTGCATATGATGTTTGATACACGGTAATCCCATTAGGACTATCTCCATAATCAGCCTCATCATTATTGCCATCTCCACCATCTAAAATGTCCCAGCCACTACCTCCAATTAATCGATCACCAAATATATCTCCATAACCTCGCAGAACATCATTTCCTTCTTTCCCCCAAATGATATCGGAATCCCAAGAGCCATCAATCCAATCACCAAACTCATCCGTAGTTAGATTAGAGAGAAGAACATTTTCTTTCCCATCAGGGAAGTAATATCCAGTAGGATTGACCTCCTGAAAAAAGCTAGAAAATTGTTCTTTTGGAGTAGTGCCGATCATCAAAAGATCATCTCGAAGATACCTATCAAAGTTATGTAGCGGTGTAACACCAGTACCTAATTGCGTTACTTGTAATACCCAGCTCACCCAGTTTTTTACATCTTTAGGAATATTCAGCAAATGCTTTAGTCTATTTTTCAACGCTGGAATTGAGTCATCATTTATATCATTAGGTATTTGGAGCTTTGTAACAGTATCTTCTCCTAGAACAGGATTGGTATTGATAAATAAAGATTGCTTTATAGCTCCATTCAAACTAGAGTAATTGGTTGGAGAACCTAATCCCAAAAGCCTTATTTTATCTCCATAATTATTCAACAGATTTTCATTATCTAATAATCCATCTTCCACAAAGAAATTACCTTGCGAATGGGGCATAAGAATTGCAGAATTGTTGTTTTTTTCCAAATGTTTCTCTAATTCATTTGGCCATTTAGAATTTACAGCTCCTTCTAAGGTTTTTGAAATAGATTTGTTTGAGAAATACTGCGCAAGTGCTTCTTGCAAATCCGTATTGACTCTTTTAGAAATATATGTAGCAAATTCTTTGAGATTGTTCTCAGCAAACCGACCTGCAAATTCTGTAAGAAGTTCCTTTTCTTGCTCTGTAATGTCTAGTAATTCATCAAAACCTGTTCCGGCTTTGAACAACTGTTGAGTTAGCATAAATGCATCATGCCAATATTTTTCTTGAGTATCTTGGGTTTCAATCCATTTTTTTGCCTGATTTGAGCCAGGATCAGGATCATATTTCTCCTTTGTTTCGGGGTTCTTTTGTAATGTTTTCCAGTATTCTTTATAAGCGTTAATAGCCGGATCAAAAATTCCAGTTTCTAAATCTCCAAAGGCTGCATCTAAATTCTCATCTAAAGTACTCGGGGCAAATTTTCCTGTTGTATTATTGTGGTAAGCTTTGAATTCAATAGAGTTTAAAGTTGTATCTAAATTCCACCAAGATTTAAGTTTGGAGGTCTGCCCATTGAACCCTTCATTATCAGTGAAAATTCCATTAATAAAAAGTACTGCTGTCTTGGGAGATATGTCTAAAATATTTCCGTATAGAGAGTTAAAGCTAGCCCAGCTATAACCATTAGAGCTACTGTTTGTCTCTCCTACTTGAGAATTGTTTGAAGTCCCCAATAAGTCACTTCCAGATATGCTTAGAATGACAGTATCATTCTCTTGTTTCATTTGCTGAAGTTGAGAGGAAGTCAGACTAATGCCACGAACGATCGCCGAAAACAACTCACCCTCATCCCCAGGAGAGTCGATCGCAGCATTGACTTGCCAATCCACCGAATGACCAAATTCTTCAACTAAAACACTGGTAATGGTTTGGGGATTGCTGGCGTTTTGGCGCAAAAAGTCTTCAGACACATAGATAGTATTGGTGGTTCCGGCGTAGGCGGCATTGGCTCCTTGTAGTTCTGCCCCTGTGCGAATTTCGATGGTGGGAAACGCATTAAATTCGCCTGCTTGCCATGCGGTTTGCAAGCTGCTGTAGTCATTGGTTTCGCCAAACGCTAACCCCATCTTGGAGTCAAATTCTGAGTCAGTGCTAGCAAACTGTTGCACCGTTTGTTGAATCACTTGAGCTATCTGATTGCCAATCAGTGAATAGTTTGCCGAATCAGTCACTAAATCAGACCAGTTAAAAACGGAGGTAACACTATCAGTCGTCATCGCATCTAATCCTGTATTCAAACGATCGTCAGTCAAAACATCGGTAGCAGTAGCGGTTGCTTGAGCTTGATTGTTGGTAGCCATAATGAGTTCTCCTGGGACTATTTGTGAATTGGTTGGCAAGTCAAAAGACAAACGGAACAGTCAACACTGCTGGCTTGCGGGCGCTGGATCGAACGGGTTGAAAACAGGCGAAAGGCTTTCTGTTACGGTATTTGCGTTAAGCGGCAGAATCTTGGTGTGAGGAAAGCTGGAAGTCGAATGGGAGGAACTGATTGAGTCGTTGCTGCATCCTCAACACATCCGCATCAATTTCTGTTTCGAGACAAGACTGCACCCCGATCGGGTCAATGAAATACTCATCGGTTAAGTGGATGAGTGAAGTGACCAGATGTTGCATTGACTGGATCAGTTCAATCAAAACCTGGTAGTGGTAGTGACTGATGCGATCGCGCCGTTGCCCAAATCGAACCATAACCATCTCGGCGATCGCTTCTAAATGCTGGCTAATTAACAGGAGTTTGTGTTTAGTCTGGGTTAGGGATACCTTTTGTTCTTGAATCAGAACCGGACGATCGCGCAAGGTGAGGCGAAGATACCGGAGATGCAAACAGAGCGTCTGTAAGCGAAGTAGAACTTTTCGAGCGAGGGACTGAGTTGCTATAGAAATTATTGCTGCAACAGGAACATCCGACATGAAAAACCTCAACGGGCAAGGTGGACTCAAATCAAGGGATTAGCATGGAGCAAATTTTGCAAGAACCACAAATTGCAAATGCAGATTGCTGATGTCTATCGCTTGATTTTGCGTTTCAGAACTGCCAATCCACTGGCTAGAGTCACACCAGCGATCGTGCTGGGTTCCGGCACTGCTGCTGTCTGTTTTGCCTCTGCCCCAACCAGTCCATACTTGGTATCAACATAGCCATATTCGTTTGATAAATTGGGAGCTGTCAGCTTTAAAGCCGCTATCTCGTGATTTCCAAAGGGTTGGATCAACCTATATCCAGTGTTACTGAAGGTCGTCGTTTGGGTCGTGCCTGCCCAGTTCCAAATTGCGCCCTTGTCGGTAAACGTCAAGGTGCCAGTCGTTTGGGAGTGATCAGTCAACAGTGCCGCAATTTCAAACGCAACCGATACGGGGGTATCCCAACCAAAGCGGAAGGCCAGATCGAGCGATTCTAGCGTGGCTGAACCATCTGGTAACAGGACATAGAGGGCTTCCCAGTGACCAATTTCCCCTTCACCGGTATTGCCATTACAGGGTGAAATAACCCCGGTTATACAAACTCCCCCCATGTTGCTCCAGTCCATGTCAGTTACGCCCACACTCATGATGGAACCATCTCGTCTTGCTTGTAAATCGCCGCCTTCTGCTATGAGCCGCAACCCATCAGCCGTCTCGCAGGTGGATAACGGTTGTTGTCCTAACTGAGAGTAGGGCGCAAAAGCCGTAATCAGGTTTTCACAATTGCCGCCGACATCGCCCGTGGTGAAATTGAAGGCTTGGGCGGGAGATTGACCTG
Source organism: Pantanalinema rosaneae CENA516 (assembly GCF_050753385.1). Taxonomy (NCBI): domain Bacteria; kingdom Bacillati; phylum Cyanobacteriota; class Cyanophyceae; order Leptolyngbyales; family Leptolyngbyaceae; genus Pantanalinema; species Pantanalinema rosaneae. The sequence continues at coordinate 14,125 of NZ_JBLZFZ010000019.1, read as the reverse complement.
CGATCGCGATCGTGGCGTGGGTCAAAACACTAACAATCAAAGAGAGCCTTGTTAACTCTCTACTTATGGCAATGGTCATTCGAAACTCCTTGGTGAACATTCTGTATTGGTTCTCAAGATTTCACTAAGGAAATTTACCCAGAATTTATGAAACCTTTTTTGAGCGATCGCAAGTAATGCAAAACTATGGGAAACCGAATCGGTTTACGCATGTTTATGAGTCCTTTAACGGGAAAAGTGAAGTGCAACATGGAACAGTGGCTGCAATGTCTAGAGCGACCAAGGTTGGGATGCTCAGAAGATCGCGCTGTGGTCTAGGTTTTCACGGAAGTGGCCGTAGAAACTTTCTGAGGAATACATTGACTTCTCGGTAAGAAACCTCGTGGTTTTACGCAAACGGCTACATCTTCTTATTGAATTAACACAAACCCGTTCTTCTGTTGTGCCTAAGGTCTTGCTATTGCTAATCGGTAGAAAATCTTTGAGACATGTGTGGAAACCAATTGTTACCGAAATGATTCCAACACTGCCACGATAGCGACAATGCAAAACGTTAGGGCTGCAAGAGGTCCAAAAGCCTTAGATGCCAGCACCTGTAATATGCTTATTACTTCTGTGGCATTGAGACAGGCTGAAATAACGCACGCGATCGAAAAACCAGACATGAACAGAAAAAACCATTTGATTGCTTGAAAACCCAGCTTGAGCAAAGGGCTGTAATCTTCTGGCTTGGAAGAACGAAACTCGGCAGACATGCTTTTTCTCCTGATTAATCCAAAAGTAAACAGATATCAGGCACTAAACCTTATGAGCAAGACTTGTCATATTTAATACAAAAATTGTTCAGGGTTAGTACAAATGGTTTACATCTAGGAGCTACGTAATCAGTCCTCCTGTATCTCCCTTAAGCAGACGTGTAATAGGCGATCACTCTATAGCAAATATCCAAGAAGTAAAGAAATGGTGTAAATATCTTGGATAGTATGAAGCTTATGTAAATTGAGCAATTTTTGAAACTAACGAGCCCTAGTAATTCTTAGGAGTTTTGTTAGATACTAAGTAAGGAATATTACATGCGTGATCCATCATCTACCACTGAAGGGCTCAAGGGGAAAATCATGTATACGGCTGCTTCGTTGCGGAATTTGAGCCTACTATGGGATTTAAACCGGATATATCTCACGCTTGCCGAGGCGAAGAAGAAACCTTTGACAACAGCCGAGAAGGAGTATGTTCAAGGGTTGCTGTCTTACAAACGCCCCCAGGAAATCGCCAAGGATCGAGGGGTTGAGGTGAGAGGGGCGCGTGTTGAACTTAGTAAGTTGTATCAGCTCGCTAGAATTGGTTTGCAGCAGGAAAAAGTCACTTGTAGTAACTTTGCTGAACTGTTTAAGGCAGCTGGGTATGCCCTACAAGCTAACTTAGAAACACCTGAAAGGCTAACAAAAGTAAAAGACCATGAGCCAGTTTTTTTGAGTTATTGCGAGGCTGATGGCACTACAGCTTTAGCTGAAGGAGTTATAGAGTTTTTAGACACGAACGGATATCCAGTTTTGGCTGATGTTTACCCAACTCAGCTTGATCCTTTATATGTACAAGTGATTGCTGAAGATTTAAAGCAGAGCAATTACCTAATTTTTTTGCTGTCATCTAGTATGGCGATTAGCGAGCAAGCACTAGAACTGATTCGGTATGTTCGGGAGCTATGGGATGAACGAGGAGAAAAAGTTCCAGCGATTCTATCGGTTCGTATCAACTGGACTAATGACACCCCAATTACTTATGAGCTACAGCAATTTTTGAATGAAGTGCCTCAGTTAGATTGGCAGGATGGAAAGTTTGATAAGGCTTTCTGCCAAGGCATCCTAACTTGGATTGAAAGTAAATCATTACCAGACACACCTGAATCTCCAAATGTGCAAACGTTAGGTTCTCAGTCAGGTTTAGTTCAGTACCTTCCCCCACTACCTAAAGCATCTCCAGTGATAGTCAATGAACTACCCACTGGTCAGGTTGCCTTGCATTCCTCTTTATATGTAAACAGATCACCTATTGAAGAGAACTGCTACAGTACTGTGTTACAGCCAGGTGCCCTGATTCGGATTAAAGCCCCAAGGCAAATGGGAAAAACCTCGCTGATGGCAAGAATTTTGCATCATGCAACTAATCATACACACTACGCTGTTGGGCTAAGTTTTCAGCTGGCAGAACGCAATTTATTTGTAACCTTCGATCGCTTTTTAAAGTGGATATGTTCTTATGTCAGTCAATCTCTAAACCTACCTAATCGAATAAACGAAGATTGGAATGCAGATTTGTACGGAAGTAGTGTTAGTTGCAGCAATTACTTTAAAAAATATGTGTTGCAGCAATTAGATCAACCTTTAGTATTGGCTTTGGATGAGTTAGATCGGGTGTTTGAGTATGATCACCTTGCTGAAGATTTTTTAGCACTTTTAAGAGCTTGGTATGAACAAGGTCGGCGCGATGAGACATGGGCAAAGTTTAAATTGATCATGGTTCATGCTACAGATGTCTATGTACCCATGAATGTGTACCAATCGCCATTTAATGTGGGTTTGCCGATTGACTTACCAGAATTTACATTAGAGCAAATGCATGATTTGGCTGGTCGCTATCAGCTCCAGCTGACAACTGATAATATCCAACAGTTGAGATATTTAATTAGTGGGCATCCTTATTTAGTGCAAGTTGCTTTTTATGCTTTGGCATATCGAGGACTATCATTAGAGTATTTATACAAGACAGCAGTAACGGAATCGGGTGTTTATAGCGATCATCTGCGGCGTTACCTATGGCAATTGAACAGCCAGCCAGAGCTAATTGAGGCTATTAAGCAAATTGTGAAGGCAGACAGACCAGTCAGAGTTGACCCATCAGTTGGGTTTAAGCTGCAAGCCTTAGGTCTAGTCAATCCAGTTGGAAACGAAGTTGTTCCTCGGTGTCACCTATACCGTCAGTATTTTGGCGAATGGTTTGCGGCAGCGTTAGATCCATAAAGAATTCTGAGCTACAACGTTAGGCAAAACGTTAGTTTCTAAGTTGAACTATCTCCGTAATAATAACGATATGCTGAACCGTACAATACCTCTCAGGTGTGTCTCATGAAGCAGGTCGATAAGCACGTTATTGCGTTGTTTGGTGCGTTACTGCTGATTACACTGAGCACCACGCCAATTGCAGCACAATCGATTATTCCAGATCCAAACGGAACTGGAACGATCGTAACGCCCAATGGCGATCGTCTTGATATTCATGGTGGTCAACTATCGGGCGATCGCACTAATCTCTTCCACAGTCTGACTCGGTTTGGTTTAACCCAGCAACAAATAGCTAACTTTTTATCAGATCCCAATATCCGTAATATTTTAGTGCGAATTAATGGTGGGGAAGCATCCTTTATCGATGGTCTCGTTCAGGTCTCAGGCAGTAATGCCAACCTATATATTATGAATCCATCTGGGATTGTCTTTGGCAATAATGCCCGCTTGAACGTGCCTGCTTCATTCACAGCTACTACTGCAAATGGAATTGGGTTCGGTGCAACTTGGTTCAACGCTTACGGCGACAACAATTATGTGACCTTAAATGGAGTGCCTAATCAGCTAGCATTCACAATGCCATCGCCAAATAGCATCGTGAACTATGGCAATCTAACCGTTAAACAAGATTTGACTCTAGTGGGTGGTGAGATTGTAAGCCCTGGGCAACTTAATGCACCTAACGGAAATGTTACCCTGGGTGCTGTTCCTGGAAATACGATCGTTCGGATTAACTTACCCAATAGTATTTTGAGTTTTGAATTTCTAAGTTCTCCAGGTAGTCACCTAAACGATGATTATCTCTCTCCATCGGCTTTGCCACAGCTCTTAACTGGTGGAAGCTCAATTGCCAATGCCACATCTATTCAAGTTAATCAAGATGGCTCAATTCGGCTATCAGGATCTGGCATTTCGGCTCATCATATAAACGCTAAAGTAATCAATATAGTGTCACCGGAAATAGTTGACTATCCTCGCGGGTGGAACCCGATAAATTGCTTTCCCACTTGTTCCCCTGAATCTTCAACACAACTAGAGCTGTATGGATTTGACAGTCTAATGCAGCCCGTTAATTATCCAATTCCTACACCTCCATCTAATTCGGCTCCTGCCCCTCCTTCCAATGCCACGCAATCGCAATCTACTAGTACACCTTTTACCTTAAAGCAAAGTCCAGTGTGGCCCATTAATTATCCAATTCCTTTGCCTCCATCTAATTTGGCTCCTGCTCCTCCTCCCAATACTACGCGATCACACTCTTCTAGTATGTCTTCTGCCTCAGAGCTGGATCGGTTTTACGGTATAATTCAGCCCGTTAATTATCCAATTCCTTTGCCTCCATCTAATTCGGCTCCTGCCCCTCCTCCCGATACTACGCGATTACACTCTTCTAGTACGCCTTCTACTTTAAAGCAACCGTCATTACCTATTTCATCGCCCCTCTTTCCCCTTGTGAGTGAACCAATTCAAGGTTTGTCATCTAAATCTTTTAATCAAGATTCAATTCGCCAAGTAGACCCTTCGTCAATTGTCATCTCACTAGAACCCGGCGCAATTCAACTCTCTAGAGCGAGTGTCTTACGACTATTAGTCAATGTAAATAACAATTTATTGGTTCACTCTCCTGGTAATCACCAAGACACTTCGATCCTCGGCTCTAGAGTTTTTAATATTGATGCCGAATTGAAAATCCTTGGAGATGATGTTACTTGGGGCATAGTATATCTTGACAATCCTCCAGCCCGATTTGATTAACTAGACCATAGGCATTGAATGCTAACGAGTTCTGAAACAGACGATTTTAAGTATTGGGTAGGTGGTAGTTTACCAGCCAATGCTCAAACCTATGTCGTGCGAAAAGCTGACACTGAGTTGTACCAAAAGTTACAAGCTGGAGAATTTTGTTATATATTTAACTCTCGGCAAATGGGCAAATCGAGTCTATGTGTGCGGACAGTGCATCGTTTACGAAGGGAGGGCACTACCTGCGTTACTGTCGATCTTGCTAGTTTAGGTAGCCGAACTCTAACCCTAGAACAATGGTATGCAGCCTTTACTTATACCCTTGCAGATGGATTGAAGCTTACTGAAAGCCTGAATTTTCGTGACTGGTGGGAGCAGCATCAGTTTTTACCGCCCACCCAACGGCTTGATCAATTTATTGATAAGGTTATTCTGACAACTTACTCAACAAATGTTTGCCTGTTCATTGATGAAATTGATAGTGTTTTAGGACTAGCTTTTTCTTTAGATGACTTTTTTTCGTTGCTACGAACTTTCTATAATCGCCGTGCAGATCGTCCTCAGTATCGGCGGTTAGCGATCGCTCTCCTCGGCGTTGCTACCCCTTCTGGGCTCATTCAGGATATCCGGCGTACCCCATTTAATATTGGTTGTGCGATTGAACTAGCTGGGTTCACTCATGCAGAGGCAAGCCTATTAGCAACCGGATTGCGATTGAAAACAATACAGCCCCAACTAATTTTGAGTTCTATTTTAAATTGGACATCTGGCCAACCCTTCCTAACTCAGAAACTTTGCCAAGCAATTATCCAATATCCAGGCACAATTCAGCCAGGCAGTGAAATTAAATTTGTCAATGATTTAGTTTCAAATCAGATATTAGAAAACTGGGAAGCGAACGATAATCCACCCCATTTAAAGACAATCCGCGATCGTGTATTAGGCAGTGATCAACGAACAGGTAGAATTTTGGGACTTTATCGGCATGTTCTGATGCATCACAGTGTGCCGTGTAACGACAGTTTGGAGCAGACAGAGCTTATCTTATCAGGACTTATTATTAAACATCAGGGACAACTTAAACCTCATAATCAGATTTATGCAGCCATTTTCAACTTGGCTTGGGTAGAGCAGACCCTTGCAATGCTACGCCCCTATAGTGAAAAAATAGAATATTGGCTTGCAAACGATCGCCAAGATATGTCCTATTTGCTACAAGGGCGAGATCTTCAAGAAGCTATAGCTTGGGCAGAAACTAAAAGCCTTAGTGATCAGGATTATCAGTTTTTAGCAGCCAGCCAAGAGCTAGAAAAACAAACAATTCAAAATGCCTATTTAGTAGAACGAGATGCCAAATTTAGGGCTGAGCAAAAAGCAGAACAAATTTTATCAACAGCGATACTAAAAGCTAGAAGAACTATTCGAACTAGTATCTTGATTTCAAGTCTATTTTTGCTTTTAGCGGCTATTGGATGGTTCTCAGGTGAAAGATCAGCAACCTTTGCTAGGCAGAAAGAAGCTGAAGCTAAACAGAAAGAAGCTGAAGTCCGCAAATTAGAACATATTGTAACAGATGCCTCCCAAAAACTTAGCTTGATCCAGCAACAAATTATTAAGTCTCAACAAGAAGTAGCTAATACTCAAAAAGAAAGAAAAAATGCTCAAGAACAAACTGAGATTTTTAAGCAAATTGCCCTGAAAGGTGAGAAAAAGCTCTCTAGCATCAAGAAATATATCGCGATTGCGCAAGCAAAACAAGCCGAGGCAATGTCGAAAACTTATCAGAATCAAATTAGGTTAAAGTCAATCTCAGAAAGTTTGATAAGCATGGAAGTTTCTAGAGGCTTAGAGCAACTAGACCGGAAGGGAGAAAAATTAGAGAAAGAGTTTTTCAATTTATTTGGAGAAGAATTAGAAATAACTCAATTAGCAATTAAGAATATTCTTGACATTCAAGAATTTGCGAAGCAGAAAACGTTGTCTTCTCAAGAAATCTTCAAAGGATCTAGGAGAATATTACGTAATATTTTAAGCAATATTCATGAGCGTAATAAGTTTTTAGCTCACGACAACTGGATCTTTGATGTGAAATTTAGCCCGAATGGGAAATGGATTGCAACAGCGAGCAAAGATGGTACTGCTAAGTTATGGTCTATTACAGGGGAAGAACTACAAAAATATGAAGGGCATCACAACCCTATCACAAGTCTAGTTTTTTCTCACGATAACAAATATTTGCTTACTAGCAGTGAAGATAAAACAGTCAAACTTTGGGAAGTTCACACAGGTAAGCAGATTCAAGTGTTACGACATCAAGACAAAGTTTTTAGCTTGGACATCTCGCCTGATGCAACAACTATTGTGACTGGTGATGAGCGAGGCTTCTTGCAGTTTTGGGATCGGAGCGGCAATAGATTTAGCACAATAAAAGTTCATGAGTCTAGGATCACAAGTGTCAAATTTAGTTCAGATGGAAAACAGATTATTACAGCCAGTCAAGATACTAAAGTCTTAGTATGGAATATTTCTGATAAAACACTTAAACAACTAGACAGTTCCAATGGCTGGCATCAAAGTCCAGTTTTTCGATCTCAAATCAATGTAAAAACTCAGCAAGTAATAACAGCAAGTCTTGATGGCGCAAGGTTAGGAGGAATAAATGAGAAACCTAAAATTTTGAAAGGCTATCACGGAGCTATCTTTAATATTGCGTTTTCTCCAGATGGAAAAACCATTGCCGCAGGTGGAAGTGATGGTCGAATCTATATTTGGGATGCAAATGGCGATCTCTTGGAGCAGTTTAACGGACACGAGGGTTCTGTCAATGGCCTCAGTTTTAGCCCAGACGGTAAACAGTTAGTAACAGTAGGTGACGATCGCACGGTTCGCCTATGGGATTTAGAGTGGTTACCTCAACTATGGCAAGCTCATAAAGGCAAAATCTTTAGTTTTAGTTTCAGTCCTGATAGTCAATGGCTAGCTACGACTGGATTAGAAGATGATACAGTTCAAGTTCGTAATTTGGTAGCCAACAAAACTTATAAATGGGCAGCACAGCAAAGCGGAGTTTTACAAATAGATTTTAGTCCAGACGGAACTCAACTTTTAACGACAGGGATGGATGGAACCATCAAACTTTGGGGATTATTAGGGAAACAGATGACAACTATAACAGGCCATAGAGGGCGGGTGTTTGATGGTGCCTTTAGCCCAAACGGCCAATATATTGCGACCGTCGGCATTGATGGAATGGTGCGTTTATGGGATCACTCTGGTCAGTTGATTTGGCAATTTCTAGCTCACCAGGATGGTGCAATGGGGATTAGCTTTAGTCCAGATGGACAATATATAGCAACTGCAGGAGTAGATACTAAAGCACGAATTTGGAGCTTGTCTGGTAAGCAACTTAGTACATTAGAAGGACATAAAGGTTGGGTTGTTGATGTGCAATTTAGTCCTGATAGCCAAATACTTGCAACTACTGGTGATGATGGCACTGTAAGACTTTGGAATCGCCAAGGGAAAGAACTAGTTCAATCACCCAAAGGCGGAGGTCTACTATACAGCGTTCAATTTAGCTCTGATGGTAAGCAACTCATTACTGCTGGATTAAGATCTGTAACTTTGTGGGCAATCGAGTCATATGAAAAAGAACAAATACAACTTCAGGAAATTAAACAGTTTACTCAAGATGATGCGTCTGCTTATATGGCTCGCATTAGCCCAAATAAGCATCAAATTGCGATAGCTAAATCAAATGGGCAGATCCAATTATGGCCACTTCGCCCAGCCACAGTCAGTGCTCATTTAGATTCACTCTTGATTGAAGGTTGTAGTTGGCTTAAAGATTATCTGAAGCAAAGCTCTGATAATGACAAAGTTTTTCAGCTCTGTATAGAAGAGAAGTCTTAGGGACTTCCAAAGAAATAATCATCCCAAATTTGATTTGGGCTCATAGGAAATATCCACAAACCATTTACCCAGATCCAACAAATTACCGTGCTCATCGAGTTCAGTAAAGCGTTGAATTTGCTTTTCGACTTGAGCCATCGCGTGTTGCGTCAGTTTCACACCCGTTTGATACGTTTGAGTTACCAGTTGAACGACGGGATACTGCCCCTTCCAAGTCATCATTTGGGCAAACTGCAAGACGGTGGCGATCTCATCGAGGATGCTCCCATTCCAATGATTGTAATGCATCCCTAAAACTGGACATCTAAACAACCAGTTTTAGGGATGCATTACATGTTGAAAAGAGGCTAAAACGCAACCCAGAATTACCGAAATGGGACATCCTCATTTAACCTGCTACTGGGTAAACTCATTCCCAGAAATCTCCTAAGTTTCTCGTAAACGTGGCGCTTTACATCAACCTCGGAGCAATTCATATTCACGGGGTTAGGTGCACCCAATGGGTGCACCTTTTTTGTGTCCTCTTCTACTCTTGCTCATCCGACCCAAATTTCCTCAGCCTCTGGCTGTGCCCCCCACTGTGCTTGATGCATCTAAAAGCTGTTGTAAATATCTCCTTCGATCAGTTGCGTAATTTCCAGATTGGGCAACCCGAGAGTTCTATAGGAACTGGCGAGTCAGGCACTCTGCTCTTCCTGTTGTTGATCGATATGCCTCTAAAACTGAAGGTAGGACATGAAACTATTCCAAAGGATGACTAAACAGCGCCCGGTTGCTAAAGGTTTTCAGCAGAAAGCATCAACTGACACTCAAACCTCATTTCTGCTAGAACCGATTCTGACTCCTAGTGCTGGAATTGACGGTACAGAAGGAACACCGGAAATGGCGATCGCTCAATTGTCGCCACCTGCTCTAGCAGATTTTGATTTTGACTTACCTGGAATCGATGCCCAACTCGATGTATCCGACTCATTCCTCGATCATGAGGGGTATGACCTGAGTGATGGAGAGCTAGAACCTGTTACTTTCATTGACTCATTGGGATCGGTAGATCCGATCGCTCCCATTGGGTTTGAGTCTGGTGTTTTTACCGTTGGCTCTTCTGGGGAAGTTGGCATCGACTTTCTGTTTGATGGTGGCGCTTATCAAGGGGAATTGGCAATTTTTAGCCTGGAGGGGATGGAGCAATTCGAGCCAGGATCAGATGCCTTTATTCAAGAGGCGGCTCGACGGGCGTTGAGTAGTTCTGATTTAGGTTATGTGGTGATTTCAGATACCACAGATGCTGCCAGATTCAGCGGCAGCTTTGCCTGGGAAGGGGACTTTAACTCTGGTGATTATCAAGGGGTGCAAACCTTTCAGATGCGACCGGGCGATCGCTTAGGCTTCATGCTGGTACCCAATGGTAGTGTACAGACTGTATTGGAAGAACCCTGCCATGGGCTGCGCCCCCTGTTCTCTATGTCTACAGCCAACCCTAATGACGGTTTCCAGGCAGGACAAATTGCGGATGTAACGGGTGATGGCAATACGTTCGTCTTTGAAGATTTGCGGGTAGATGGTCATAGCGATCTTGACTACAACGATATGGTATTCCAGGTGCGTGGTGCCACTGCCAACGCAGCACACCTGGATGATGTGGTTGATCCTTACCGGGATTGGCGCACCTCCAATCTAGGACAGGCGCTGGTTGCTTATGCTGAGGCTTACGTTAATCCTAATTTCAGTAACATTCCAACTGTCGATGCCCCTTTGTCGCATCAGCCCTTCATTGGTGTCATTGATACCGGATTTGCGGCGAACAATCCTGATATTGATTACTCCCGCTTAATTTTGGGATATGACTGGGTCGGCAACGATAATAATCCACTGCTCCAACCCGGTGAGGGTAGTGAACATGGCACCCATGTTTTAGGAATTATCGGAGCGACTCAAAACAACAATTTTGGTATTGATGGCATCAATGATGATGCGCCAATTTGGGTTGGACGGGCGATCGGGTCTGGACAATGGGCAAATTCACTGACTGAATTTGTTGATGCAGCGAGAGAGTCAGGACAACCCAATGCTGTTGTAAACCTGAGTTTGGATTTGACTCAAATCAATCCTGATGGGAGTATCACCACCCGTTATGAACTCACTCCTACAGAATGGGCTGCCCTGGAATATGCTCGACAAAACAATGTTTTGGTTGTGGTCGCAGCGGGCAACGATGGCGGTGTCATGTCGGCTTTGGGACAAGCTTCTCAGATGTTTGACAACCTCATTACTGTTGGTGCAGCCGATGGATATAACCGAGCCGAGTATTCTAGCTACGGGTATGGCTTGGACATCATGGCGTTTGGGGGTAGTGCTGAAGGGGGAATTTTCTCAACTGTTGCTGATGGCATCGGTACAATGGCAGGCACGTCTGTGGCAACAGCACAGGTGACTGGAGCCATTTCCCAAGTTTGGGCAGCTAACCCTGGGTTGAGCTACCGCCAGGTAATTGACCTGATCAAATCCACCGCTCAAGATTTAGGCGCAGCTGGCTTTGATTTAGAAACAGGGGCAGGGTTACTGAATGTTGCCGCCGCGATTAGTTTTGCCAAAATTACCCAACCAGAAGCCTATTTAACTCCAGACATTCCGATCCCGGAGACGTGGAGCGGTGCAGGACGTGTTACACCAACGGAGCGGGCAGCGGCAGATGAGTTTATGGGTCGTTACTATGAATGGGATGCGTACACCGTTCGTCCGGGGGATACCCTGAGTGCGATCGCTCTGCAAAGAATGGGGAACGGTACAGCCCCTTACTACAACTTCATTGCTAGCAAGAATGGCATTGCTAATCCTAACCTGATCTACGTCAATCAGGTGATCTTAATTCCTAGACAAGTATCTGGTCCTTCCTTACCTCCCCCACCTCCCCCACCTCCTCCAGTCACCAACCGGACTCCCTATGTTATTAAACCGGGCGATACCTTATGGGCGATCGCGCAGTCTCGCTTAGGAAATGGCACGAAATGGACAACCATCAGTAAAGATGCGGCGGGAACCCAGTTTTTTACCTCTGAAGAAGCTCGTCGCCTGCAAGTTGGGCAAACGGTCTACTTACCTGTCAACTGGGAGCCAGGAACAGGTACCCCAATCATTTCTCGTCCGATAGATACAGAGCCAAAAATAAGTGCATGGCAACATCCACTTCCGGGCTACCCGGTCACCAGTGAATATGGTCCTAGATGGGGAACTTTCCATCATGGAATTGATATTGGAACTTCAGGGACGACACCACCTGTTAAGTCCGCAGCATCAGGGAAAGTCATTTATGCAGGATGGGATCCAACACCTGGGGTAATTCGAGGGGCTTCGGGACCTAGTGGTGGATATGGAAACTTAGTGATTATTGAACATCCAAATGGCGTTCGAACTTACTATGCTCATCTATCCAGCATTACCGTTGCAACAGGTCAAACCGTTACGAGCAGCACTGTAATTGGTAATGTGGGTAGTACTGGTTATTCAACAGGTCATCATTTGCATTTTGAAATGCGTGTTTCTCCTTATCGTTGGCCAAATGATACCCGGAATCCTAGAAACTATATCCGGTTCTAGGAAGTTGAGCAGGCAGCTTTGAAAAGGCTTGCAGTCAGCCTTTATTGGTTATGGTGATTTATCCATAGTAGCTACATTGCCAGTAGTTTTTGTCTAAACAGCGATCGTGTCTTGGCAAACTAAGGCGCGATCGCTGTTTTGTCAGTCGATTTTCGCAACGTGCGTAAAACTGCACTACATCAATCCGAGTAATCAATAACGCAGTTGAAAAATTCTTATCGTGGGCTAACAGGCGATCTCGGAACTCATTGGATTAAAAGGTGAATAATCATGTTGCCTGAACATTGTCGAACTTGGATTTGTCCTGATCTACGTCCTGACTGGCAATTGATCAAAGTTAAAAATACGGATCAATATTTGCTGCGAGCAAGGCAACAACCGATTCGTTGGAGCTTTTCTATGGCTGAAGGTCAGGCTCTACGCTATTTTACGGGTAGCTTTACGATTGAACAGGTTCAACACTCTTGCCAACAAGAACTCGACAATATCTCTCCCAGATTTGTGCTTGACCTGATTGAAAAATTGATTGAGCGGAATATTTTATGGCTATCGGATGAGGAGGCTGGCTCCGCTTCTGAGTTACGGTTAAAACCAGCTGTGCAATGGTTTCGGCAATCAGATAGCTTTTGGATTTTACGCAATCCTGAAGATGTGACCCGGCAGTTACAGGTGAGCGATCGCCATAAACAGGCAATCAGCCTACTCAACCACCTCACACCTGCCCAAATTGTCCAACAAGGAACGATTACACCCGAAGAACTACGGTTCTTGCTCCAGCAACTAGCGACAGCGGGGATGCTAGTTGGCATAGAACCACCACAACCCCCTAAACGTAAGCTCACACCCTTACAATTTCTGTTTTTTTCAGTACCGCTTGGTAATCCCGATCGGTGGTTGAGCCGCAATGTGCAATATCTAGCTTGGATCTGGACTCGTGCATTTAGTCTGTGCTTACTGATCTTTTTAAGCATGACGTTGATCTATGGACTACAACGGCAAGGAGAATTCTCCCGGATGGCAATGGCGCTGTGGCAACAACGGGATCTGGCGGTCACGGTAGCATTTGGACTTTTGACATTACTGGTTGTATCACTGCACGAACTCGGTCATGCCTTCACCCTCAAACACTATGACCGCATAGTGCCGCAGGTCGGACTCATGTTCATGTTGCTATTTCCGGCAGCTTACGTGAACACAACCGATCAATATGCGCTGACTCGACTGCAACGATCGCTGGTTGTTGGGGCTGGCGTAATCTGTCAAATTACCCTTGCGGCGATCGGCTTCTGGACTTGGCAAATCACCCAAACGGACACCTGGTTAAATACAGGGGCGTTTCTACTGATGCTGGCATCGCTATTTACCGTTGCGATTAATCTGAATCCCCTCGCCAAATTTGATGGCTATTATCTGGCAGTGGCTCTGACAGGCATTAATAATTTGCGATCGCGTTCCTTCAGCTTCTATGCCCGGTTATTCCGTCTACGACCTGCATCTGAAAAGCTGCAACATTGTTGGATTCTCGCCACTTATGCACCGTTTAGCCTTGCGTATAGCCTCTCTGTCTTTGGCTTTCTGCTGATGCGCCTTACTGGTTGGACACTCACCAACATTCCGGCAATCGCCCTAGTCCTGCTAGGAGTTTGGGCAATTTACTTCTACTTCCCGACCACCAATCCTCGCTAATTCTTCTTAGGAGATTCCATGACCTTATCTTCCCCCTCCTCCCGCGTAACGCTGAAAGTTGTCTCCCCTTCGTCTCCCAGTAATCCCACTCCCCATCCTACTCCCCCACCTGTCTCTTATACACATCT